>NZ_JBFAOC010000004.1:66130-236867 GCF_040675055.1 Micromonospora sp. NPDC049662 | reverse complement strand
GTCATTGTGTCGAGCCCCCCGCGCGCGGGCGGGGTGGCGGGTCGTGCCGGCGCCCGGGGGGGGGCCCCCAGGCGGGGGGCCCCCCCCCCCCTGCCGTACTCGGCGCTGTTCGGGTCAGTGCCGCAGTTCGGCGATGCAGCACTTCACGCTGCCGCCGCCCTTCTTCAGCTCGGCCAAATCGACCGGCACCGGCGTGTAACCGGCGGCCTTGAGCTTGCCCGCCAGTCGGGTGGCCTCGCTGTTGAGCACCACGTTCGCGCCGTCGCTGACCAGGTTGAGCCCGAAGGACAACGCGTCCTCGTCGTCGGCGATCACCGCGTCCGGGAAGAGCTGCGTGAGGACGCGCTGACTGGCCGCGGAGAACGCGCCGGGGAAGTAGACGATGTTCGCGTCGTCGAGGGCGGCGAGCGCCACGTCCAGGTGGTAGAAGCGCGGGTCGACCAGCCGCAACGACACCACCGGCCGACCCAGCGCCTCCTGCGCCTCGGCGTGTGCCGGAATCTCGGTACGGAAGCCGTGCCCGGCCAGGATGAGTCCGCCGTGCGCCTCCGGCACGTACGCGAAGTCGCCCTCACCCTCGTTGGTCTCGTTCGGGGCGAGGAAACGCCAACCCTGCTGCTCGTAGAACGCGTGGTGCGCGGCGGCCTCGGCGGTCCGCTGCTCGTGCTTGAACCGCGCGCCGTAGACGCTGCCGTCGACCACGAAGGCGCCGTTGGCGGCGAACACCATGTCGGGCAGCCCCGGCTCCGGCGTGAGCAGGTGCACCTCGTGGCCGAGACCGACGAGCGTGTCGCGCAGCCGGTCCCACTGCTTGACGGCCAGTTCCCGGTCGACCGGGGTGGTCACGTCCATCCACGGATTGATCGCGTACTCGACCGCGAAATGCTCGGGCGAGCACATGAGATATGTCCGCTTTCGCGGGACTCGCTGCTGGTTCACGGTCACCAAGAGTAGGTATCGTTGAACTTTGGTAACAGCCACAACCATTGCTTCCCAGAGGCGGAACGTTGCAGATAGACGCCGTTGACCAGCGGATCATTGCGTTGCTTGTCGCCGACGCCCGCGCGTCGTACGCCGACATCGGCACCCGGGTGTCACTCTCCGCCCCGGCAGTCAAGCGCCGGGTCGACCGACTGCGCGCCACCGGCGTCATCCGGGGATTCACGGCCGTCGTCGACCCGGCCGCCGTCGGCTGGACCACCGAGGCGTTCGTCGAGCTGTTCTGCGCCGGCCGGACCACCCCGGCGCAGATCGGCGTGGCCGCCCGCCGACACCCCGAGGTGGTCGGCGCGTACACCGTCTCCGGCGAGGCGGACGCGCTGGTGCACCTGCGTGCCGCCGACATCGCCCACCTCGAGGCGGCCCTCGAGCGGCTGCGCGCCGAGTCGTTCGTGACGTCCACCCGCAGCACCATCGTGCTGTCCCGGCTGGTCGAATCCCCCGGCGTCGGGCCGTCCACCGGCGCCTGACCGTCCGCCGCCCGGCTCGGCCCGCAATGCGCGGCTTGACCTCAAGTCTGGTTCAGGTGTTGGACTCGTGGCGGCATGGCACGACACGAGGGGGAAGTGATGCGGGCGATCTGGCTACGTGAGTTCGGCGGTCCCGAGGTGCTGACGCCCGGCCCGGCGCCGGATCCGACGCCCGGCCCCGGCCAGGTGTTGATCGACGTCGCGCACGCGAACGTCACCTTCGTCGAGACGCAGCAGCGCTCGGGGCGTCCCGGGCCGAACCGGTACACCCCGCCGCTGATCCCCGGCAACGGCGTCGGCGGCGTCATCACCGCCGTCGGGTCGGACGTCGACCCGGCCCGCATCGGGCAACGGGTGGTCACCGCCACCGGCGGCGCCGGCGGGTACGCCGAACAGGTCGCGGTGGACGCGTCCGCGCCCATCGACGTGCCGGCCGGGCTGGCGCTGGACGCGGCCGTGGCGCTGCTCGCCGACGGGCGTACCGCCACCATGCTCGTCGAGGCGGTCGGCGTCCGCGCCGGCGACCGCGTGCTGGTCGAGGCCGCCGCGGGTGGGGTGGGGAGCATGCTCGTCCAGATCGCGAGGCGGGCCGGCGCACACGTGATCGGCGTGGCCGGCGGACCGCGCAAGGTGGCCCTGCTGCCCGGGCTGGGCGCCGACGTGGCGGTCGACTACCTACGGCCGGGCTGGGCCGATGGCGTCCGCGACGCGGTGGGCGGGGTCGACGTGGTGTTCGACGGCGTCGGCGGCTCGGTGGCCAGGGCGGCGTTCGAGCTGTTGACCCCGGGCGGCCGGATGATCAGCTACGGGCTGGCCAGCGGCGAGTGGTCCCCCGTCACACCGGATGCCGCCGCCGAACGCCAGATCACGCTGATCCGGCCGGACGTGCCGCCGGCGCGGCTGCGGGCGTACACCATCGGGGTCCTGGCGGCTGCGGCGGCCGGGCAGCTCCGGCCGCTGGTCGGCCAGCGCTTCCCCCTCGAACGCGCCGCCGACGCGCACGCCGCCATCGAGGCGCGCGCGACGGTCGGCAAGACCCTGTTGGACGTGGCCTAGAGGTACATGCCGGTGCGGTGCTGGGAATCGTCACCGCGGACCGGCTTGTCGCCCTCGCCGAAGAAGCGCTTGCCGCCGAACTCACCGTGCAGGCGATCGTCCAACTCGTCGGCGAGACCGGTCATCACCTGCACCGCCAGCATGAGATGGGTCGCCTGGAAGTTACGGCCGAAGACCGGGATGGAAGCCCAGACCGTGTCGTCGGCGCAGTACAGGCGACCGATCGGCATGCGGTTGGTCAGCTCCGACAGCTTGACGTAGAGCCGTTCGGTCGGCTCGACCTCGGTGAGGACCGGGGAGAGGACGTCCACCAGCGGCGGATTGTCCCGCACCCGCACGAAGACCATCGCCGAGCCGGCCCGGATGGTGATGTCGCCGTCCGAGTCGATCTGCAACCGCTCGGCGTCGGACTTCAACATCGTGGACACGACGGTACGGACGCGCTCCGGCAGGTCCAGCACGTCGTCCCGGTCGGCGGACGCCTCGGCCAACGCCTCCTGAAGGTCCCCCTCCACGTCGGCGTCCGGGCCGAACTCGCTGCGCGCGGTGCCCAACGGCTCGACGGCCAGTGGCTCGCCGTCGGCGTCGTGCACCAGGTAGACGAGGAAGGCCGGGTGGGGTGCGCCGTACACGTCGCGCAGCGTCCGGGACAGCAGCGGGGCGATCCGGTTGGCCTCCGCCACCGTGCCGTCCAGCCCGAACGCGCCGCCGGAGCCGGCCACCACGCCGGGCGGGGACCAGCCGAGCGCCACCATGTCCGCCACGGCGGCACGGTCCAGCCGGTAGCCCTGCGGCAGCGCCGCGTTACCGACCGCCCGAGCGGAGAGACCGCCGTCGTCGGTCGCGTCGACGCTGATCGAGTAGACGGCGTCACCCGTACCGGAGGCGGTGGGATCGAGGGTCAGTTCGAGGTGCGCGCCGGCCGGTAGCTCCCGTAGCCGCAGGGCGAGCATCCGGGCGAACTCCCGCCAGGCCTCCGTCACCTTGGCCCGCAGATCGGTGGTGCTGGGGTCGTCGAGCAGGATCGACTCCGCCGGCTCGGGTGTACCGCCGGGCTCTGAATCCGACGCCGAGGGGTGGTCAGCCGTCATGATCGCCTCCGTCCGTTCCGATCACCCTACCCACGGTCCACTCGGCTCGAATCAGCCCGGACCGGGATCGGACACCCGACGCCGTGACACCCGCACGGGGCGCGGCGGTCAGGAGGTGGGGTCGGCGAGTTCGGCGTCGAGCCCGACCGGCCAGTCGGCCGCGAGGGCACTGAGCCGGGCCGCGGCGTCCGCCGGATCGGCGCCACGACCGACGGCCAACCCCAGGAGGTACGCGCTGACCGGCGCACCCGGTCGCACCACCTGGTGGGCGACGTCGCGGGCCAGGTCCAGCACCGCCGGAACCGGCACCTCGGCCGGGTCCAGACCCACCTCGGCGCAGGCCGCCGTGACCCAGTCGTCCAACACCGTCATCGCACCCACTCCTCCGCCCGGCGTACGTCCTCGTCAGTGTCGCAGTCGAACCAGGGCGGCGGACCGGCACCGGCCCACGGCACGTCGTGGATCGCCAGACCGGCCAACAGCGCCCGCATCGAAGCACCGGCCAGACTGCCGCCCCGCTCGGCGGCCAGCCGCAGCAGCCCGGCCCGCAGCGCGTCGACCCGCCACACCCCGCAGAGCGACTGCCGCCGTCCGTCCGCGTCGACGAAGCACACCCCGTCGACAGCCTCGGGGTGAAGGACAGCGCCGGCTTTCGGGCCGGCCGGGTTGTCCGCCGGGGCGGCGAGTGCCGGGCTGTCCGTCGGGGCGGCTGGTGCTGGCCTCCCCGCGGCGGTGAGGTGGGTGAGCAGGTCGCCGATCGCGGCGCGGGTGAGCAGCGGCAGGTCGGCGGCGAGCAGCGCGACGAGCGTCGTGTCGGGGTCGAGCAGCGCCAACCCGGCCGCCGTCGCGGCGACCGGCCCGCCTCCGGGCGGATCCTCGCGCGTCACCCGTACGTCGTCCGGCACGTCGTCAGCGGGCCCGACCAGCACCCGCGGCGCGGCGTCCCCCACCGCGGCCAGCACCCGGTCGCGCATCGAGCGACCACCGACCGGCAGCGCGGGCTTGTCCACCCCGCCCATCCGGCGGGCGGCCCCACCCGCGAGCACCACGGCGGCGTACGTCCCCATCCGGTCACGGTAGCCGTGCCGGCGCTCGGCCGCCGGGCGCTGCGGGGTGCCTGATGGGCGGCGGCCGTGCGGGCCGGCCGGGGCGGGGTGCAGGATGGCGGGATGGGACGGGCGACTGACCGACGGCGCGTACTGCGGATCGACCTGGACGCGGCCGACGGACGCGCAGCCGTCAGACGGCCTGACACCCTCTCGGTGGAGGAGCCGTTGGAGATCCGGGTCGGCCCGGCCGGTCCGGACCGACGCAAGCCGCTCGCCGTCACCATGCGCACCCCCGGAGACGACCTGGACCTGGCGATCGGCTTCCTGCTGACCGAGGGGTTGATCCGGTCCACCGACGACGTGCTGACCGCTCAACTCTGCTCCGGCGCGGAGACTCCGAACACGTACAACGTGGTGGACGTGGTGCTGGCCCCCGGCGTCCCGGAACCAACCACCGACCCGTCCCGGAACTTCTACACGACCAGCTCCTGCGGGGTCTGCGGCAAGGCCAGCATCGACGCGGTCCGTACCCGCTCGCTGTTTCCGGTCGTCCAGGACCCGCTCGCCGTACCGGCCACGCTCCTCGCCGAGCTGCCCGACCGGCTGCGGGCCGCCCAGCGCGCCTTCGACCGCACCGGCGGGCTGCACGCGGCGGGGCTGTTCACCCCGGCCGGTGAGCTGGTGGCGCTGCGGGAGGACGTGGGCCGGCACAACGCCGTCGACAAGGTCATCGGCTGGGCGGTGCGGGAACGGCACCTGCCGTTGACCGGGCACCTGCTGCTGGTGTCCGGCCGGGCGAGCTTCGAGTTGACCCAGAAGGCCTGGATGGCGGGACTGCCGCTGCTGGCGGCGGTGTCCGCGCCGAGCACCCTCGCGGTCGAGCTGGCCGAGGAGGCGGGAATGACGCTCGTCGGATTCCTGCGCGGCCGGACCATGAACGTGTACGCCGGCCCACAGCGGATCACCGTCGAGCAGCCGACCTGACCCGGGTCAGCGGCGGCCACGTCGACGTCGCTTGCGAGGGCGGACCACGCCGGGCACACCGACCGAGGGCCAGCCGTCCAGTTCGGAGGGGGGTACGCCCCGCCGGAGCAGGTCGTCCAGGAGCAGGGCCAGCGAGTATTCGGGGTGCAGGCTCAGCGTCCGTTCCAGCGCGACCGCCGCCAGGGCCCCCTGACCCGCCCGCCACGCCGCGAACGCCAGGAGCGCGCCGGGCGCGGCGGTCAACTCCGGCTCGGCCCGGCGCAGCACGTCCGTCCAGAGGTCGATGTCCCGCTCGCGGCCGTCGGTCCGTTCCCAGGCGTGGTCGCGGACCGGCAGGTGCCCGAGGAGCAGGCTGAGCCAGGCCACCTCGTCGTCGTCGAGCCGCTCACCGCGCCGCTGTCGTCGTTGCGCGTCGCGGACCGCCGTCACCCCGGCGGAGCGTACGGCCCGCCCGCCCAGCAGGTCGCTGGCGGGCGCCTGCTCGATCAGCTCGATTAGCCGTCGCTCGGCCCGGACGGTGGCCGCCCGCAGCGCCTCGCGGGCCGGGCCGGCCACCGGCGACACCTGCGCCACGAGGGCCGCCCGATCGGGGAGGGCGACCTGACCGGCGAACACGGCCGACGCGGTCACCGCATTGGCCTGCGGGTCGTAGCGCCGACCCTCGGGCGGGCAGCAGTCCACCTCGGTGCACAGGTAGGACCACCACCGGCCGTCGGTCACCCGCAGCGCGTCGAGCACCTCCAGGCCGGCCGCCGTCAGGGCGGCGCGCACCGCGTCCACGCTCGGGGTCACCCTCTCGGGTGACCCGTAGCCCACCACGGTGGCGGCGTCCGCGCCCTGCCGGTGGATCACCCCGGCCAGGTGCCGGGCACGGTCGACCGGATCCGTCGCCGGCTCGGGCAGGTCGGCGCGGGCGGCGAAGATGATCTGTCGACCGCGCAGCGCCACCGCGACCACGCTGTCGGCCGGGTGGAAGCCGAGCAGGTACGGCACGGCGGCGATCAGATCTGCGGGCGAGCGGACGGAGAGCTTCGGACGTTCGGTCGAGGTCATGCAGGAAGGCTGCGTCCGAGCCGCGGAGCCTTCCAGACCCTGTGGATGACACGCGACTTATCCACAACTACGGAGCGTATTCCCAGAGGTAGAAGCGATTCGATGTGCTCACAGGACACCGTGGTGTCATGGGCAGCCGCTACCGTGCGCTGATGGACCTGGCGTACCTGCGCGCGCACCCGGCACACCTGCCGACGTTCCGGACCCACCAGCGGCTCCGGGAGACGCCGGTCGCCGGAGGCGACATCTGCGCCGCCGCCCGGCTGACGCTGGACGACGGTCACTCGGTCTTCGCGAAGTCCTGGCCGGAGGGGTCCGACCGGTCGGCGCCCGAGGGCTTCTTCGCTGCCGAGGCCGCCGGGCTGCGCTGGCTGCGGGAGGCCGACGCGATCGGCGTACCCGAGGTGATCGTGGCGTTGCCCGACCTGCTGGCGCTCGACTGGGTGGAGCCCGGCGAGCCGACGCCGCAGGCCGCCGATCGCTTCGGTCGGGAGTTGGCCGCCCTGCACCGGGCCGGCGCGCCTGCCTTCGGCGCGCCGTGGGACGGCTTCATCGGTGCGCTTCCTCAGGACAACACCCCCGACGACGGCCCCTGGTCGACGTGGTTCGCGCGGCGGCGACTCGTTCCCTACCTACGCCTGTCCGTCGACGGCGGTGCGCTGACCAGCAGCGATGCCGCGCTCATCGAACGGGTGATCGGGCACGTCGGTGAGTTCGGCGGGGACGAGCCGCCGGCCCGCGTCCACGGCGACCTGTGGCCGGGCAACGTGCTGTGGGGCATCGACGAGCGGGCCTGGCTGGTCGACCCGGCGGCGCACGGCGGGCACCGCGAGACCGACCTCGCCCAACTGGCGCTCTTCGGTGGTGTCGCGCAGCTGGACCGGGTCCTTGCCGCCTACCGGGAGAGCTGGCCGCTGGCCGACGGTTGGCGCGAGCGGGTGCCGCTGCACCAGCTGCATCTGCTGCTCGTGCACACCGCGCTCTTCGGCGCCGGTTACCGCGATGCGGTTGTCCGGGTCGCCCGAGCCGCCCTGGTCGGCGTCGAGCGCGCTACGGTCGACCGGTGAGTGTCGACCGACGTACCGACGGCGTCCTCGTCGACCGGTACGGCCGCGTCGCGCGGGACCTGCGCGTCTCTCTCACCGACAAGTGCAACCTGCGGTGCACGTACTGCATGCCGGCCGAAGGGCTGCCCTGGTTGGCCGGCCCGGAGCTGCTCACCGACGAGGAGATCGTCCGGCTGATCCGGGTGGCCGTCGAGCAGCTCGGCGTGACCGAGGTGCGATTCACCGGCGGGGAGCCATTGATCCGGCCCGGACTGCTCGGCATCGTGGGCGCGGTCGCCGCGCTCGATCCGCGCCCCCGGATCTCGCTCACCACGAACGGCATCGGCCTGGACCGGCTGGCGCCCGCGCTGCGGACGGCCGGCCTGGACCGGGTGAACGTCTCGCTGGACACCCTGGACGCGGCCCGGTTCGCTCAGCTCACCCGCCGTCCCCGCCTGGACGCGGTGCTGGCGGGGCTCGCCGGGGCGGCGGCCGCGGGTCTCGACCCCGTAAAGATCAACTCAGTCCTGATGCGTGGGGTCAACGAGGACGAGGCGCCGGCCCTGCTCCGCTTCGCGCTCGACCACGGCTACCACCTGCGGATCATCGAGCAGATGCCGCTGGACGCGCAGCACGGCTGGGACCGGAGCACGATGGTCACCGCCGAGGAGATCCTGGCCTCCCTGCGTACCCAGTTCGACCTCAGCCCCGACCCGGCCGAGCGCGGCGCGGCGCCCGCCGAGACCTGGCTGGTCGACGGCGGCCCGGCCCGGGTCGGCGTGATCGCCAGCGTCACCCGGCCCTTCTGCGGCGACTGCGACCGAACCCGGCTGACCGCCGACGGCCAGGTGCGCGCCTGCCTGTTCGCCACCGAGGAGTCCGACCTACGGGCGGCGCTGCGCGACGACGCGACCGACGACGAGTTGGCGCAGCGGTGGCGTACCGCGATGTGGGGCAAGCGGGCCGGGCACGGCATCGACGACCCCACCTTCCTCCAGCCGACCCGGCCGATGTCCGCGATCGGGGGTTGAGTCGTGGAACCGAGGCCGTTGACCGTCCGCTACTTCGCCGGGGCGCGGGCCGCCGCGGGCCGCTCGGAGGAGGTCACGGCCGCCGGCCGGTCTCTCGACGACCTGACGGCCGAGCTGTCCCAGCGGCACGGCGACCGACTGGCCGCCGTGCTGCGGGTGGCCAGTTTCCTCGTGGACGGCGTCACCTGCCATGATCGTCGGGCACCCCTGCCGGGCGGGGCCACGATCGATGTCCTACCCCCGTTCGCGGGCGGCTGAGGGGGCGCGCAGATGTTGGCGGTTCTAGGGTTCATGGGCGTACTGGCCCTGGTCACCGGGCTGATTCACCTCTACCTGTGGAAGCGTCTCGTCCGGGACACGACGACGCCGGGTCGCTGGCGGCGGGTCGGCGGGATCGCCGCCGGAGTGCTGGCGGTGCTCGTACCGGTCACCCTCGTCGGCACGCAGGGCGGCCTCTACTGGCTCGCCTGGCCGGGCTACGTGTGGCTCGCCGTCATGTTCTACCTGCTGGTCACGCTGGTCGTGCTGGAAGTGCCGATGCTCATCGCGCGTCTGGTGCTACGCCGCCGGGTGACCGTCGCCGAGCCGACCACCGCCGCGCCCGAGCCGGTGCTGGTCGGGGCCGCCGGGCCCGCCGATCCGCCGGCCGCCGGCGCGGTCGCGGCACCGGACCACGACCCGGCCCGTCGCCTGCTGCTGGCGCGCGGCGCGGCCATCTTCGCCGGCCTCACCGCCACCGGCATCACGGGGTACGGCGTCCGCACGGCGCTCGGCCCGCCCCGCCTCGACCGGGTGCGGATCCCCCTGGCCAAGCTTCCACGCAGCATGGACGGCCTGCGTATCGCCACCGTCTCCGACATCCACCTCGGCCCGCTGCGCGGCCGGGCACACACCGAACGGATCGTCGCCGCGATCAACCGCCTCGACGCGGACCTGGTCGCGGTCGTCGGCGACCTGGTCGACGGCTCGGTCGCCGAGCTGGGCCCGGCCGCCGCGCCGCTGCGTGACCTGCGCTCCCGGTACGGCAACTTCTTCGTCACCGGCAACCACGAGTACTACTCGGGGGTCGAGGAGTGGGTCCAGGAGGTGGACCGGCTCGGCCTGCGGGTTCTGCAGAACCGCCGGCAGGAGATCCAGGCCCGGGGCGGTGTGCTCGACCTGGCCGGCGTCAACGACCTGAACGCGGACCCCAAGGGCACCGGCCTGGCCGCCGGCCCGGACTTCGAGGCCGCCCTCGGCGACCGCGACCCGAGCCGCCCGGTCGTCCTGCTCGCACACCAGCCGCTCGCCGCCAAGCAGGCGGCCCGCTACGGCGTCGACCTGCAACTTTCCGGGCACACGCACGGCGGGCAGCTGATGCCGTTCAACCTGGCGGTCCGTCTTCAGCAGCCGGTGGTGAGCGGGCTCGGCGAGGTCGACGGCACGAAGGTCTACGTGACCAACGGCGCCGGTTTCTGGGGTCCGCCGGTGCGGGTGGGCGCCGAGCCGCAGATCAGCCTCGTGGAGTTGCGCTCGGCATAGCGGAGGTCACGTCCGCGCGTGGCGGAAGGCGGGCCGCGTGGCGGGCGTGACAGGATGCGGCGTGCCCCCGTTCAGTGACGTACCCCCCGGTGGCCTTGCGCCCTTCGTCGCGGACCTGCACATCCACTCGAAGTACTCGCGCGCGTGCAGCCGGGACCTGACCCTGCCGACCCTCGGATGGTGGGCGCGGCGCAAGGGCATCGCCCTGCTCGGCACCGGCGACTTCACCCACCCCGCCTGGTACGACCACCTGGTGGAGACGCTGCGCCCGGCCGAGCCGGGGCTCTACCGGCTCAGCGAGGAGACGGAGCGCGACATCGCCCGCCGGCTGCCGCCGCGACTGGCCGGTACGACCGACGCGGACGCGGTCCGTTTCATGCTGAGCGTGGAGATCTCCACCATCTACAAGCGGGACGACCGGACGCGCAAGGTGCATCACCTGGTCTACCTGCCCGACCTGGAGGCGGTGGCCCGCTTCAACACCGCTCTGGGGCGGATCGGCAATCTCGGCTCCGACGGCCGGCCGATCCTCGGTCTGGACTCGCGGGACCTGTTGGAGATCACGCTGGAAGCCAGTCCGGACGGGTATCTCGTGCCGGCGCACATCTGGACGCCGTGGTTCTCCGCGTTGGGCTCGAAGTCCGGCTTCGACGCGATCGCCGACTGCTACGCCGATCTGGCCGAGCACATCTTCGCCGTGGAGACCGGTCTGTCGTCCGACCCGGCGATGAACTGGCGGGTCGGCAGCCTGGACGGGTACCAGCTCGTCTCCAACTCGGACGCGCACTCGCCGCCGGCCCTCGGTCGGGAGGCGACCGTGCTGACCGGCGAGCGGGACTACTTCGCCGTCCGGGAGGCGCTGCGCAGCGGTGTCGGCCTGGCCGGCACCATCGAGTTCTTCCCCCAGGAGGGCAAGTACCACGCGGACGGGCACCGGCTCTGCGGCGTCAACTGGTCCCCGGAGCGGACCCGGGCCGCCGGAGGGCTCTGCCCCGAGTGCGGCAAGCCGCTCACCGTGGGCGTCCTGAGCCGCATCGAGGAGCTGGCCGACCGACCCGACGGGCACCGCCCGGCGCACGCCCGGGACGTCACCCACCTGGTGCCGCTCGCCGAGATCCTTGGTGAGATCAACAAAGTGGGCGCCCGGTCGAAGAAGGTCGAGGGGCGGCTCAACGAGCTGCTCGCCGCGCTCGGCCCCGAGTTGGAAATTCTGACCACGACGCCGCTGTCCGACATCGCGCAGGCCGGCGGTGAGCTGCTCGCCGAGGGCATCGGTCGGCTGCGGCGGGGCGACGTACGCCGGGTGCCGGGTTACGACGGCGAGTACGGGGTGATCACGCTGTTCGATCCGGCGGAGCTGGGCACGGGCGCTGGCACGGCGCAGGAGACGCTGTTCGACGTACCCGTGTCGGTGCCGTCGCAGCGACGTCCGGCGGAGCCGGCGGCTCGCGCGACGGCGAAGCGCCCGGCGGCGGCCAAGGCGGAGTCGAAGCGCAAGCCGGCCCCGCCTCCCGCGCCACCGATCGCGCCGCCGCCGTCGCCGCACGAACCGTTCGAGCCGATGCTCTCCGGTATGGAGGAGGTCGGCACCGGCCTGTTGGACCGCTTGGACGCGATGCAGCGGGTGGCGGCGTCCGCTCCCGGCGGACCGCTGCTCATCGTGGCCGGACCGGGCACCGGCAAGACCCGGACGCTGACCCACCGGATCGCGTACCTCTGTGCGGAGCTGAACGTCTTTCCCGAGCACTGCCTGGCGATCACGTTCACCCGCCGTGCGGCCGAGGAGCTGCGGCACCGCCTCGACGGGCTGCTCGGTCCGGTCGCCGAGGACGTCACCGTGGGCACGTTCCACGCGCTGGGGTTGACCATTCTGCGGGAGAACGCCGACGCGGCGGGCCTGCCGGCCGGCTTCCGGATCGCCGACGACGTCGAGCGGGCGGCGGCCCGGTCGGAGGCGGGTGACGACACCGCCGGCTACACGGCGCGGCTGCGCAAGCAGGACCTGGTCGACCTGGATGAACTGGTCACCCTGCCGGTGGAGCTGCTGCGCGCGGACCGCAAGCTGGTCGAGCGGTACCGGGACCGCTGGCGGTGGATCTTCGTCGACGAGTACCAGGACGTCGACGCGGTGCAGTACGAGCTGCTGCGGTTGCTCAGCTCCGCCGACGGCAACCTCTGCGCCATCGGCGACCCGGACCAGGCGATCTACTCCTTCCGGGGCGCCGACGTCGGCTACTTCCTGCGCTTCTCGCAGGACTTCACGGACGCCCGGCTGGTCCGGCTCAACCGGAACTACCGCTCGTCGGCACCGATCCTGGCCGCCGCCGTGCAGGCCATCGCGCCGTCCTCGCTGGTCCAGGGCCGGCGACTGGATCCGGCCCGGCTCGACCCGGAGGCCCCGCTGGTCGGCCGATACCCGGCGTCGTCCGTCGCCGACGAGGCCGACTTCGTGGTCCGGACCGTCGACGAACTGGTCGGCGGGCTGTCCCACCGATCGCTGGACTCGGGCCGGATCGACGGCCGGTCCACCACGCTGTCATTCTCCGACATCGCCGTGCTGTACCGCACCGACGCGCAGGCCGCTCCGATCGTGGACGCCCTGACCAGGGCCAACATCCCCGTGCAGAAACGCTCGCACGACCGGCTTCGGGACCGGCCCGGGGTGGCGGCGATCGCCCGCGAGCTGCGGCACGCCGACGGGTTGGCCGGGTCGCTGGCGGCCCGGGTGCGGCTGGCCGGCCAGACGGTCGCCGAGCGGTTCGCGGTGCCCACCCTGGACGGCACGGGTATCGGGGCCCGCCCGGAGGACGTGCGCTCCGCGGTGGATCTGCTGACCCCGCTGGCCCACCGCTGCGGCGACGACCTGGAGGTGTTCCTGTCGCAGCTGGCCACCGGCGCCGAGGTGGACGCGCTCGACCCGCGCGCGGAGGCGGTCACCCTGCTGACCCTGCACGCCGCGAAGGGCCTCGAATTCCCGGTGGTGTTCCTGGTCGGCGCCGAGGACGGGCTGCTGCCGCTGCGCTGGCCCGGCTCGACGCCCGACGAGGACGCGGTCGCCGAGGAGCGCCGGCTCTTCTTCGTCGGCCTGACCCGGGCCCAGGACCGGCTGTACGTCAGCCACGCCGCCCGCCGTACCCGGCACGGCGCGGAACGCGACTGCACACCCTCGCCGTTCCTCGCCACGATCGATCCGGGCCTGTTCGAACGGTTCGGCGAGACCGAACCCCGCCGCCCCAGGGACCGCCAACTCCGCCTGATCTGAGCCCCGGCGGGCGCGGAGGCCAGGTGGCACGTTGAGCGTGATGCCTCAGAGGCATCAAGATGACTCAGAGGCATCACGCTCTTTCGGGCGGGCCGGCGGGAACGCGCCGTGCCGGGCATGCCACAACCTCAGCCAAGGAGCACGCCGAGCCACGCGCCGGCGAGCAGGGCCGGCCCGAGCGGGAGCAGGGTGTCGCGGCGTACCCGTCGCGTGGCGAGCAGGCCGACCACCAGCCCGCCCTGTAGCAGGTGCGCCAGCAGGAGCCCGGTGAGCAGGGCGTCGTGTCCCAGCCAGCCGAGCGGCAGTCCGAGGACCATGGCGAGCTTGACGTCCCCGAAGCCGAGCCGGGATCTCGGCAGCAGGGCGAGCAGCACGTGCGCCGCGCCGCAGAGAACCGCACCGACCAGAGCGCCGACGAGACGCCCCGGAGTGGCGGCCAGCAACGCCGTCCCGGTCAGGCCGCCGAGGGCCAGCGTGCCGGCAGCAGCGACCAGTGGGTCGGGCAGCCGCAGGCACCCGAGGTCGACCACGGCCAGCACCAACCCCACCACCGCCACCGCGACAAGGACCGGCAGCGCCGGGTCGTCGCGCCGCACGGTGGCGAGCCCCACGAACACCACGACCGCCACCGGCGGACAGAGCCAGGCCGACCCGATCCGCCGCGCCGGCGGATCGACGAACCGCCGGGCCAGTGAGGGTACGACCAGACCGACCAGACCGCCGAGCAGCGCCACCCCCACCAGCGCGGCCGCCGACATGGGCCGGACGTTACCGGCGGGCTCCCGCCCGCGCCGCCCCCGATCGTGGAACCGCTGCCTTGCGGCGTGGGCGTTCGGTGCTCACCACCAGGGCCACCCCGGCGACGATGACCGCCCCGCCGAGCAGCACCTGCGGTGTGATCGGCTCGGCCACGAGCAACGCGCCGAGCGCCACCGCGACCGCCGGGTTCACGTACGCGTACGTCGACACCAACGAGATCGGCGCGCTCTGCAGCAGCCAGACGTACGCCGTGAAGGCCACCAACGATCCGGCCACCATGAGATAGGCCAGCGCCAACCAGGACCGGGCGCTGACGGCCGACGGGTGGAAGTCACTCAGTTCGCCCCGGCCGGCGGCGACCACGGCCAGGGCCAGCGCTCCGGCCGCCATCTCGTACACGGTCGCCACAAACGGGTCGGCGGGCATTCCGATCCGGCCCGACAGGAACGACCCGAAGGACCAGGCGGCGGCTCCCGCCACCACCGTGAGCGCGCCGACCAGTGGCACCGCGTCCGAGGTACCGGCCGGCAGCACCAGCAGCACCAGACCGACGAAGCCCACGGTGACCCCGGCGAACGTCCAGAGCGGCGGTCGGTCGCCGGTGACCGACCGCAGCAGCACCACGAGCAGTGGCACGGTCGCCACCAGCAGGGCGGCGACGCCGGAGGGCAGCGCCACCCCGGGCGGCCCGGACTCGGCGAGCACCACCAGCCCGTTGCCGCCGGCGAGCAGGAGCACACCGACCAGCGCGGCCGAGCCGAGCTGTCGAGGCCGCACGCGGAGGGCACCCGGCCCTCGGCGCAACCGCAGCACCACCGCCAGCACCAAACCGGCCACCGCGAACCGCATCGTGGCGGACAGCAGCGGCGGCAGCGTCTCCACCGTGATCCGGATGGCCAGATAGGTGGAGCCCCACAGCAGGTAGACCACGATCAACGCGGTCCAGACCAGGCTTGGCGCGGCGTCGGCGCGGCGGCCGGATGCGGCGGCGGCGCTCGGTGGAGGTGAGCTCATCGGTGGACCACGCTACGGTGACCTCGGAGTCGGCGTCGCGCTTTGGTGGCCGGCCTCTCACCACTTGTGCAGGAGGGCGGCATGACGAACTACGGACCACCGGGTGAGGGCTACGGACGCCCGTGGCGTGGGCAACGCCCCGACGAGACGCCCAACCGGCCGCCGCAGCAGCCCTATCCGCCGGCCGCGGAGCCCTATCCGCCGGCGGTCCAGCCTTATCCGGTGGCGTCGCAGCGGCCCGGACCCTACGGCGACGGCCCGTACGGCGGCGCACCGGCGGCGCCCTATGAGGGCGGCCAGCACGGGGGCGGCCAGTACGGAGGCGGCCAGTACGGAGGCGGCCAGCACGGGGGCGGCCAGCACGGAGGCGGGCAGTACGGAGGCGGCCAGCACGGGGGCGGCCAGCACGGGGGCGGCCAGCACGGGGGCGGCCAGTACGGAGGCGGCCAGTACGGGGGCGGGACGGGGACGCCGTACGGCGGCGGGGCCTCGGAGCCCTACGGCGGCGCGTACCCGACCGTCGACGGGAACCCGGCTTACGGCCCCGGGCCCTACCAGCCCGACGGTGACGGCCCCGAATCCGGGCCGCCGAGGCGCGGACGGGGACCGCTGATCGCGGTGCTGGCGGTCGTTCTGCTGCTGGTGGTGGCCGGCGGCGCGTACTGGTTCCTGCGGGGATCGGACGATCCGGCGCCGACCACGGCCGCGCCAAGCGGCTCGGCCGCCGCGGCGGAGCCCACCGCCGGTGTGACCGAACCGGACGAGCCGGCGCCGAGCGCCGCGGCGCCGGAGTCGTCGGCCGATCCGCGGTTCGTCAAGGTCGGGCAGTGTGTACGCAACGACGGCGTGTCGGGCGGCAAGCCCAAGCTGCTGATCAGCGGCTGCGCGCCGAAGTCGTACGAGGTGCTACGCCGCGTCGACGGCGCGACCAGCGGTGAACGCGACGCCGAGGCCAAGTGCGCCAAGGTCGAGGGCTACACGAACTGGTACTTCTTCGATAGCGAGCTGGACACTCTCGACTTCGTGCTCTGCCTCAAGCAGCGCTGACCACCCACCCTGGGGATGACATGACGACCTACGGACCACCGAGTTCCGGGCAGCCGGACGACCCGTACCAGCGTCCGCCGACCGGCCCCGGCGGCCCGCCACCGGTCGATCCGACGCTCCCGCAGTGGGGGCCACCACCTGAGCCCTCGCAGTGGGCTCCGCCGCAGCAGCCGGCGCAGTGGAACGCTCCGCCGCAGCAGCCGACGGAGTGGAACGCTCCACCGGGCCAGCCGGCGCAGTGGAACGCTCCGCCGCAGCAGCCGACGCAGTGGAACGCTCCGCCGGGGCCGTTCCCGCCCGCCCCCGGTCAGCCGGGAGCACCGTTGGGCCCGCCGCCGCCCGGCGCGTACCCGATGCCGCCCGCCGCCCCCGCCGGTCGCAACGGCCGCAAGGTCGCCCTGATCGTGGGGTTGGTCGTGTTGCTTCTGCTCTGCCCCTGCCTCGGTCTCGTCGGCTGGGCGGCCTGGCGGATCGCCGACTCCGACAGCGACGTCACGCCCGTGCCGTCGGCGAGCGCGCCGGTCGTTCCTCCCGGCCTACCCAGCGATGCGCCGAGCCAGGTCGCGCCGTCGCAGGACGAGGAGGAGGAGTTCGCCAAGGGCGACTGCGTGGTCAACGACGGCAGCGAGGACGACGCGGAGCTGCGCAAGGTGCCGTGCGGCCCGAACACCTACCAGGTGCTGCTGCGGATCCCGGCGACCACCGACGGGGACCGGTGCGAGACGCTCGCCCCGCAGGCGACCGCGAACTACGTACACGACAACTCGATCGACCTGTTCGACTACGTGCTCTGCCTGAAGAAGCAGTAGACGATTCCCGAAACTAGGGCTGTCTAGCGTGGACGCTAGACAGCCCTAGTTTTGTCTCGACGACCCCGACACGCCGTAGCCTCATCTATCCATATCTAGCTTCCCAGCTAGAGGGCCCGATATTCTGCGATGCGTGGATCCGGTCCGCAACCCGTACGCCCCCGGCGCCGGTCAGCGCCCACCCGAACTCGCCGGACGGGGGCGCGAGCTGGACGTGTTCGACATCGTGCTGGAACGCATCGCCCGCGGCCGGCCCGAGCGCAGCCTCATGCTCACCGGGCTGCGCGGCGTCGGCAAGACCGTCCTGCTCAACACCCTGCGGTCACAGGCGATCAACCGGCTGTGGGGCACCGGCAAGATCGAGGCTCGTCCGGACCAGTCACTGCGCCGCCCGGTCGCCGCCGCGCTGCACATGGCGGTCCGCGAACTCGCCCCACGCCACCGCGCCCCAGACCGGATCGACGCCTTCCTCGGGGTGCTCAAGGCGTTCGCCCAGCGGTCCACGCCGACAGGCCGCGGGGCCACGCCCAAGCTGCGCGACCGGTGGCAACCCGGCATCGACGTACCCGCCGCCAGTGGCCGGGCCGACTCCGGCGACATCGAGATCGACCTGGTCGAGCTGTTCAGCGACGCCGCCGACGTGGCCAGCGACGTCGGCACCGGCATCGCGCTCTTCATCGACGAGATGCAGGACGTCGGGCCGGAGGACGTCTCGGCGCTCTGCGCCGCCTGCCACGAGCTGTCCCAGATCGGCGCCCCACTGATCGTCGTCGGCGCCGGGCTGCCCCACCTACCGGCCGTGCTCAGCGCCGCCAAGTCGTACTCCGAGCGGCTCTTCCGCTACCAGCGCATCGACCGGCTCGACCGGATCGCCGCCGACCAGGCGCTCTGCGCGCCGGCCGAGCGCGAGGAGGTGGAGTACGAGCAGAAGGCGCTCGACCTGCTCTACGAGAAGTCCGGCGGCTACCCGTACTTCGTCCAGGCGTACGGGAAGGCGACCTGGGACCACGCGCCGCGGTCGCCGATCACCGCGGCGGACGTCCGGGTCGCCGCGCCCGAAGCCGAGGCCGAACTGGCGGTCGGGTTCTTCGGCTCCCGGTTCGAGCGGGCCACCCCGGCCGAGCGTGAGTACATGCGGGCGATGGCCACGCTGTCCCTGGTGGAGGGCGAAGCCAGCGGGACGGTACGCGACGACATGGACGCCGCCGTGCCCACCGCCGAGATCGCCCGCGCCCTCGGCCGCAAGCCGGCCAGCCTCTCCCCGGCCCGGGACGCGCTGATCAAGAAGGGGCTCATCTACTCCGGCGAGCGGGGCACGGTGGCCTTCACCGTTCCACACTTCGGCCGCTACCTGCGCACCCAGCCGGCCTGACCCCGCGACCGGTCGGCCCGACGGGCGCGGTGGCGGGCCGGCGAGTCAGACCTGGGACCAGGGCGCGGGGAAGACGACCTCGCCGCGCGGCGGCGGGCCCTCCTCGCTGGTGGACGGCGGCAGCACCAGCGCCTGCCAGGGTTCACCCAGACCGGCCCACGGGCTGCTGAGACCCAGCTCGGTGGCCGGCCCGAAGCCGAAGCGCCGGTAGAAGGCCGGGTCACCGAGCACCACGACCACCCGCTCACCCAGTTCGGTGGCGGCGTCCAGGGCGGCCTGCACCACCGCGCTGCCGTGTCCGACCCGCTGTCGGTGCGGCGCCACGGCCACCGGTCCGAGTGCCAGGGCCGGCACCACGGCACCGCGTTCGGGCCGTACCCGGACCCGGGTGAGCAGCGCGTATCCGACGATTTCCCCGCCGTACTCGGCGACCATGGCCAGTTCGGGCAGCCAGGCGTCGGTGCCGCGCAGGTCGTCGACCAGTCCCACCTCCGGCGGCGTCTGCACGTCCGGGCGGGCGAACGCCGAGGCCAGCACCCGTCGCACCGGGCCGGCGTCGGCCGGGTCCTCGGGGCGGAGCCGCAGCGTCGTCACCCGCGCGACCTTACCCGTCACGCCCCGTCCATCAGCGATGGTCGCTCGATTCGGCGTGGCGCGCGCGGCCGCGGATCGATCCGGATCCGCCGGTTGACCGGGTAGCAAACGCCGCGAGGGGGTATGACTGATCCATGACGCCCGTACGCTCCCTCGCCCGCGCCATGCTGAGCGGCATCTTCGTGATCCAGGGATACCGCAACCTCCGCAACCCGCACCGACTGGCGGAGACCGCCAAGCCGGTGACCGACAAGGTCGCGCCGTTGCTGCAGAAGGCGCACCCGAAGTTCCCCACCGACACCGAGTCGTTGATCCGGCTCAACGCGGCGACGCAGGTCGGGGCGGGGCTGATGTTGGCCACCGGGCGGTTCAGCCGACCCGCCGCGCTGGTCCTCGCCGGCACCCTGGTGCCCGTGACCATCGCCGGGCATCCGTTCTGGAAGAACGACGACCCGATCGCCAAGAACAACAACCAGATCCACACCCTCAAGAACCTCGGGCTCCTCGGCGGTCTCCTCCTCGCGGCCGTCGACACCGAGGGCAAGCCCGGCGTGCGCTGGCGTACGGGTCACCGCATCGGCCACTCTCGACGTTCCATGCAGCGCGCGGTGCGCACCGCCCGCCGCGAGGCGCGGATCGCCGTCCGGTCGGCGGCCACCGCGCGTCGACTCCCAGGCTGACCTGCCTCGATGCCTCTCGTTGTCACCCCCACCCCCCGCTAAGGCCGCGAATTACCTGAACCACCCGGTAGGCGTTAACGCGGTGGAAATGTCAAAAACATGTGTGGGATCGGACACGGTCGCATAACGCGGGAGGCATTGACGTGAGGCGCCGTTCTAGGCTCCGTGCAGGACCTGGACGGGTAGGACGACCTTGGTACGGGGGTGGCCACGCCATGCCGACGACTGTCGGTAGACGGGCGGACCGCCTCGCCCCAGTTCAGCGCATGACCCGGGGGATCGATCGCAGGAATGTCGTGCGGGGCGCCGTCGTGGTCGCCGTCGCCTACGCCGCGTGGCTCGCCATCGGCGAGTTCGGGCGGCCGTACAACTTCTTCGATATGAAGATCTACCATGGCGCGGTGGTGTGGTGGGCGAGCGGTCACGAGCTCTACGAGTTCATCGCGCCCGGCACCACGCTCGGTTTCACCTACCCGCCGTTCGCCGGACTCGTCATGTTGCCGATGGCACAGTTGCCGATCGGCGCGGCCGGGATGGTCAACGCGCTCGCCAGCATCGCCGCGCTGGCCCTGGTGCTGGCCGGGCTGCTGCGCCCCATCGTGGACCGGTTGGCGTGGCCACTGTGGTTCACCGTGGCCCTGGCCGTCCCGCTGGCCGTCGCCATCGAGCCCAGCCGCGAGACCCTGGGCTACGGCCAGGTCAACCTCCTGCTCTTCGCCCTGATCATGGCGGACCTCATCGGGCTGCGGTGGCGCTCCCGCCGGGGCACCCACTACGCCGCGACCGACGGTCCGCTGCTGCGCTTCGTCTACGGTGGCGCCTGGGCGGGCGCCGGCATCGGCCTGGCCACCGCCGTCAAGCTCACCCCGGCGCTGTTCATCGCCTACCTGCTGATCACTCGGCAGTGGCGGGTGGCGGCCACCGCGATCGGCACGGCGATCGGCGTGACCATCGGTACCTTCGCGATCGTCGGCGACGAATCACGTACCTACTTCGGCAGCGTGCTCTGGCAGACCGAGCGCGTCGGCGCGGCCGACATGACGCCGAACCAGTCGCTCGCCGGCCTGCTGGCCCGCCTGTACGACTCGATCGAGACACCCGGCCTGCTCTGGCTCGCCTTCTCGGTGCTGATCCTGGCGCTGGGCCTGTCCCGGGCGGCCAGTTCACGCGCCGAGGGCGACGAGCTGACCGCGTTCACGCTTGTCGGACTGACCGCCAACGTGATCAGCCCGATCTCCTGGACGCACCACCTCGTCTGGGTGATCCCGGCGATCATCGTGCTGGCCGACGCCGCCGTACGCCGCCGCGAGGCCAGCCGGGGTCTCCCGCAGCGCACCGGTCAAGGGCCGGCGTTCGGTGGCCTGAGCGGCCTGAACGCCCTTCGCCCGCCGATCTGGTATCCCACGCTGACCGGGCTCCGGCACGGCGTCGCCGCTGTCGGGCTCTACCTGCTGTTCCTCATCTCCCCCATCTGGCCGTACGAGCACCAGTTGCCGGAGGTGTCGCACTACCAGGACGGCCTGTTCGGGGCGCTGATGGAGAACTCGCTGGCTCTCGCCCTGATCGTGCTGGTCGCGGCCCTGCCCTGGCGGCCCGGCGCTGAGCCGGCCTTCTACGGGGAACGACTCGCCCGAGCAGTGGTGGTGAACGGCCGCCGCTAGGGTCTGTTCCAGAAGAACTGGCCGGCCTAGGGCTGTGGCCCGGTCAGGGGCAGTTGACCCACTCCTCGGTGCCGTCGGCGAAGACCTGCCGCTTCCAGATGGGCAAGCGGGCCTTGGCCTCGTCGACCAGTCGGGCACACGCGGTGAAGGCGGCGGCGCGGTGCGCCGTGCTCACCGCGGCGACCAGCGCCACGTCACCGATGGCCAACGGGCCGACCCGGTGCGAGACCGCCACCGCGTAGACGTCGGGGTCGGCCGCGATCTCGGCGGCGACCTCGCGCAACACCTGCGCGGCGCTCGGGTGTCCCTCGTAGTCCAGGCTCACCACCGCACGCCCGTGGTCGTGGTCGCGGACGACGCCCTGGAAGGAGACGACCGCGCCGGCCCGACGGTCGGCGACCGCCGCCTCGTGGGCGGCGAGGTCCAGGGGCCGGTCGGTGACCTCGACGACGGTGATCGCCGGCGCGGTCACGACGCCCGCTCCCCGGGCAGCAACGGCAGCGGCACGATCGGCACCCGGTCACCCTGCGCACCGCTGGTGCCCGGTCGGATGACAGCGAACCCGTCGGCGCCCGCGAGGCCGCGCAGCATCGCCGAACCGACGTGCCGCACCGGGTACGCCGTGCCGGCGGTCCGGTCCAGCCGAACCAGCGCCAGGTGGGTGTGGTCACCGCGCCCGGGCACCGCCTCGGCCAACGTGGCGTGCGGCAACACCGGCATCGAGCGACCCGCGAGGCCGGCGAGCAGCGGCGCGACCAGTGACACCAGCGCGACGATGGCGGACTGCGGATTGCCCGGCAGGCCGGCGACGAACCGGACCCGCCCGTCCGGATCGGCCAGCCGGGCCAACAACATCGGGAAGCCCGGCCGGACCGCCACCGTGTTGACCACGTAGTCGGCGCCCAGCGCCTCCAGGGTGGGGTGCAGATGGTCCACCGGACCGTGCATCGTGCCGCCGGTGGTGCAGACCAGGTCGGCGGTGGTCAGCGCCGTACGCAGCGCCGCCACGTGCGCGGGCAGCGTGTCCGCCACCGGCCCCACCACGTCCGAGGGGCGGACGTGGCACCCGTACCGCCGCAGCCACGCCGGCACCGCTGGGCCCAGCGCGTCCCGCACCCGACCCGCCGCGGGCGGACCCGCCGTCAGCAACTCGTCGCCGAAGACCAGCAGCGCGGCGCGCGGCGCGCGCCGGACCCGCAGCGTGTCGTGGCCGCAGGAGGCGGCCAGGCCGATCACCGCCGGGTCGACCGGCGTGCCGACGGGCAGGAGCTCCTCATCGGCGTACGCCTCCTCGCCCGGCTGCCGCCACTCCGGCGTGCGCCGGGGCGTTCCGCTGACCAGACCGTCGGCGACGGTTGACTCCTCGACGCGCAGCACGGCGCTGGCGCCCTCCGGGACCATCGCTCCGGTCGCGATCTCGACGGTGGTGCCGTCGTCGGTGAGCGGCCCGGGAGTGTTGCCGGCCAGTACCCGGCCGACGATCCGCCACGGCCCGTCGCCCCGGACGGCCCAGCCGTCCACGCTGGAGGTCGGAAACGCGGGTAGGTCGGTGCGGGTGGTCAGGGGCTCGGCCAGGGTCAGTCCGTCGGTGTCGACCAGCGGCCGGGCGACGGCGGGCAGCGCGGCGGCCAGGCCTACCGCGTACACCCGGGACCGCGCCTCCTCCCACCCGGCCGGCGGGGGCGCGGCGACCTGGGCCACCGTTGGTGTGGTTTCCGTTCGCACCG
Organism: Micromonospora sp. NPDC049662; assembly: GCF_040675055.1. Taxonomy (NCBI): domain Bacteria; kingdom Bacillati; phylum Actinomycetota; class Actinomycetes; order Micromonosporales; family Micromonosporaceae; genus Micromonospora; species Micromonospora sp. NPDC049662. The sequence continues at coordinate 213,642 of NZ_JBFAOC010000004.1, read as the reverse complement.
ACCGAGCCTATCGGCACGGACGGACAGCCGGCGCGCTCTGACGACGCGAGACGGGTTGCGGGCCGTTCGGTGATCGCTGCGGCGCGGCTGGCTGGGCAGGTTTCGCGCGTGCGGTCAGTGGTCGCCGCCGCGCAGTTGGTCGACGGTGTGGCTGAGGATCGGCCCCAGCACGGCGAGGCCGTCACGGGCGCCGCCCGTCGAACCGGGCAGGTTGACCACCAGCATCCGGCCGGCCACCCCGGCCAGCCCTCGGGACAGCACCGAGGTGGGCACTCGCTCCCGACTGTGCGACCGGATCGCCTCGGCGATGCCGGGGATCTCGTAGTCCAGCAGGGCCCGGGTCACGTCCGGCGTCCGGTCGGACGGCGTGACGCCGGTGCCACCGCTGGTCAACACCACGTCGACACCGTCGCTGACGGCCTCCCGCAGGGCGTCGCCGACGGGCTCACCGTCGGGCACCACCACCGGATCGTCCACCTGACAGCCCAACTCACGCAGGCCCGCGACGAGCAGCGGACCGCTGGTGTCGGCGTAGACGCCGGCCGCCGCCCGGTTGGACGCCACGATCACCCGGGCCCGGATCACGGCCGGTCCTCCGGCCGCACCCACTCGCCGGTCTTGCCGCCCTCCTTGCGCAGCACCCGGACCGCCTCCACCGAGGCCGCCGGGTCGACCGCCTTGACCATGTCGACAAGCGCGAGGCCGGCGACCGCGACGGCGGTGAGCGCCTCCATCTCGACTCCCGTCCGATCCGCCGTGCGGGCGGTGGCGGTGATCTCCACGGTGTCGGTCGTCAGCCGCAGGTCGACGGTGACGCCGTGCAGGGCGATCGGGTGGCAGAGCGGGATCAGCTCCGGGGTGCGTTTGGCCCCCATGATTCCGGCGAGCCGGCCCACCGCCAGCGCGTCGCCCTTGGGCAACCCGTCCCGGTGTAGCAGGTCGACGACCTCTTCGGTGGTGCGCAGACGGCCCGCCGCGACGGCCAGCCGCCCGGTCACCGCCTTGCCGGAGACATCGACCATGCGGGCCGCGCCGGCACGGTCGACGTGGCTGAGCTGCGCGGGTTCGGTCACGGCGCTGAGCCTATCGGGGCGGTACGACGCTCGGACGCTCGGAAGGGGTGACGGCACAGCGGCTCGCCGGGTGCGACGGCGCCTCCACTGGATCGTCACCCCTTCCTGGCCCGACCCGTCACCGGAGTCGCTGGGGGGTGACCCGGTGACGGGCGTGTCTCGACGACCTGGTTCTGCCCAGGGGCAGAACCTCCCCCGTTCGTCGATACGTGGGAGAAGCTACCGAGCCCGGCGATAAGAAATCGATAAGCGACGTGTGGGCAGGTCAGCGACCTGTCTCGTCGTCCAGCCCGGCGAGGCGACGCTCCACGTCGAGGCGTTCCGGCACACCCATCCGGCGGAAGATGGCGAGCGCCCGTTCCCAGTGCCGCCGAGCCTCGGCCGGATCGATGCTGGCGAAGTGTTCGCCCAGCCCAGCCAGCGCCCGTCCCTGCTCGTGCGGGTGGGCGATCCGGGTCGCCAACCGCAGCGCCTCACGGTGCGTCTCGGCTGCCTCGCGGTCCCGCCCACGTGCCCGCAACGTGCTGCCCAGCTCGTTCAACGCCGCCGCCTCGACGTGCCGTTCGCTCGAACCGACCGCCAGGCTGCGGGCCAACTCGTGCTCGTGTTGCGCCTCCGCCAAACGACCCAGACCGCGATAGGCGACACCGAGGTCCAGGCGTACCTCCGCTTCTCCGTAGCGGTGGCCGGTACGGTCGCGAAGCGCCAGCGAAGCCCTGAGGATCCTGATCGCCTGGGGGAGGTCCCCCTTACGCGCGCGTACCGCCCCGATATGGCTGAGGGCGTTGAGCACGTGGAACTCGCTCGAAGTCGTCCGGGCCCAGGCCAGATGACGGCGATGCATCCACAGCGCCTCTTCGTAACGACCCAGTGACATCAGGGCGAGACCGACATTCGCTAACGCCATCGGTGCCCCGACATTGCCGTAGCCCCGGTAGTCACGCAGACGTTCCTTACCGAGCGCCACAGCTTCGCTGAGATGACCGCTCCAGTAATAGACGGGGGCAAGATTGGCCTGGTAGCGAGCCGTACCCAGCCTGTCCCGCGATTCCTTGGAAAGCTCGACCGCGCGGGTCAGATGTTCGAGCGCCCTCCGATTGTCGCCGGTCTTGACGTAAGCGGATGCAAGGTAATTGTGCATCAGCGCCGTCGGCTCGGTGTCGCCCGTCGCCTCGGCCGCAGCCAGCCCATGCTGGTGCGTCGTGACGATGTCCTCGAAGTACCCGCGGATGTAGCAGAATCGCCACAGGGCGCGGGCCAGTCGCCAAGCGTGTTGATGAAAGCCCGACTCATGGGCTGACACCACCATCGTCACCAACTCCGCCCGTTCCGCCTCCAACCACTCGGCACTCGGCTCGCCGAGGGTCTCGAGCAGTTCGGGTCGGTCGAAGGCAAGATGTTCTACCTGGCTTTTGATGACGACCGGCTCGATGGTCTCGGCGATCCGCAGTGCCGCCTCCAGGGCGAAGCCGAACAGTTGGGCCATGGCCGACCTGCGGTCCTGCGGGGAATCGAGGCGAATGCACAGCTCGACCGAGTACTGACGCATCAGGTCGTGTAAGCCGTACTGCCCCGACTTCAGGTCCTGGGCGAGGTGTCGGTCCGTGAGGTCGTCGAGAGCGGCATGAGCTTGTGCCACCGTCAGTCCGGTAAGCGCCGCGACCGTCGTTGAGCTGAAGCGATTACCGGGATACAGGCCCAGAAATCGAAAGACCCGCTTCGTCGACTCGGGAAGAGGTTCGTACGAGGTGGCGAACGCACCGGTGACGGTGGTGTTCTCTCCGCCCAGATGAGGAAGAACCGACGTGGCGGTGGCCATCTGTGCCGCGAGATCCGCCAACCGCCAACCGGGCCGGTGAGCCAGTCGGGCTCCCGCCAGGCGAATCGCCAGCGGAAGGTGGCCGCACCGCCGGACCACCTCGACGGCCGCTGCCGGCTCGGCGTCGATCCGTTCCCGCCCCACGCTCAGCGCCAACAGGTCGACGCCCTCTTCGGGCGACATGACCGGCAGGGACTGAGACGTTCCGAGATCAGGATGGGTGAGACGTCGTCGTGACGTGACCAGGACGACGGCGGTCGGCTCGATCGGCAGGAGGGGAAGGATCTGGTCGCTGCTGGCGGCATTGTCCAAAATGATCACCGACCTGCGGAGGGCCAGCTCGCGTCGCCAGAGTTCCGTCCTGTCGTCCAGGTCAACCGGTATCCGCTCGGACGGCACTCCGAGCTGGCGAAGCAGGACGACCAGGGCCGACGCCGGTCCCACCAGTTCCTTCTCGCCATGCCCGCGCAGGTCGACGTACAAGCGGGCGTTCGGGTACCGGTCGCTCAGTCGACGGGCCAGGTGCACGGCGAGGGTCGTCTTGCCGCTGCCGGCCATCCCGTCGATGAGGTGCACGGCCGGGACGCGGTCCTCGACACGCCGCGTCTCCGCCAGTAATCGTGCCACCGCGGCCTCGCGACCGACGAAGTCGGTGACCGAACGGGGCAGATGATCCACCGTGGCGACCACGGGTCTTGGCGGGGCCGTCGGGTGTCCCGCCGTCCCCGGGGCGGACGTCACCAGCCGTCCCAACCGGGCTTCGCGGTCGGCGACGACGACGGATGCCAACTTCGGCGTCTCGGCGACGATCAGGCCGCGGAGTTCTTCGAGGTTGTTTCCCGGGCTCACGCCCAACTCCGTGACCAGTTGCCGACGAATCTCGTCGTACACGACAAGCGCCTCGGCGCTGTCACCGCGTTCGTGCAGGGCCCGCATGAGCAGGAGGTACGTCGGTTCCCGGAGCGGATGGCGAGCAGCCACCTCCCGCAACGACGGAATCGCGAGATCGTCCCGCCCGGACCGCAGGTGCACCTCGGCGAGGAGTTCCACCGCCAGTAGCCGCTCCTCCTCGACCGCTACGGTTCGAGCCGTCAGGACGGGGCCGAGCGGTAGGCCGGCGAGCATGGAGCCCTGCCACCGGGCCAACGCACGGCCCAGTAGTTCTGACGCCCGCGCCAGGTCGCCGGCGCCCAGAGCGTTCCGGCCCGCGTAGAGCTCCTTCTGGAAGCGGAAGACATCGATCACATCCGGTCGCACGGTGAGTCGATAGCCGTTCCCCTGCCGTACGAGAGTCGCGTCCGCGAGCGCCAACGTCTCGAACTCCCGGCGAAGATTTGCCGCGTAGGTCCGCACATTCGCTACGGCGGATCGCGGAGGGCGCTCCACCCACAGCTCGTCTATGAGATCGGTCAGCGTCACCAACTGGCCCGGTTGAACAGCGAGCATCGCGAAGACTACCCGTTGTTTCGGTGTGCCCAGGTGCAACTTGTGGTCAGCAAGCAGCACCTCCACGTCACCGAGCAGGTTGATCTTCAACCGTTCCCCCGAATTCACATCCATCGGTGTTTAGCTGATCACACTGGGAAAGGCTATCGGCGTCCACAATTCGGAACAGCCCCTCGACCAGACCCCCCAAACCCACACCGACCAGGCAAGAAAGACCAGATTCTGCCCGACCGGATTGAGCCTGAACCCGAACTGACGGATAGGCCGTCCGCACACCGTCGCCAGACTAGGGAGGAGGTGGCAACGCCGATAGCCTCTCAGCAGGGCGCAAGCTGCGAACCGCCAGTGCAGTACGACCGCGCTCCGCTCAGGCGGCATGGACAGACCGTCACAAAGCTCGCCAGCTTGGCTAATGTTGCGTATACCGACATTTATTGCTACTAAAACCGCGTAGCTCCTCTTAGGCTCCCCGTCACGAGAACGGTTCCGGAATACGGAAACGGCCGGACGAGTGGAGGGGGCATGCAATGCGCGGCAGCGACTGGTACTGACATCCGGGTGACACTGAGCGGTAAGCTCCCGTCGTCAACAGGTAACTGTCGGCGACGACGGGAGCTTCATGGGCCAGGGGTCACCGCAGAGTCCCAGGACAGATCGGCAGCTTCTGCTGCTCGTCGGTCTCATCGTCGTCATGGCAATCGTCCCCACAGTCGTCGCCGGGGCCGACGTGTCGACCCGTCCGCCCGACTCCGTGGGCGACGGCGCGACGTTCGTGGCGCTGACCTTCATGACTGCGCTCGGCACAATCGTCATGGCGCCTATCCGTATCCGCTCCACCACCCACGCCATCACCTGGGTCGAGACGGCGATCGTGATAGGGCTCGCCGTCGCACCACCCTCCTGGGTGGTCCTGGCAACGGGCGCCGGCGTCGGTGTGGGGTCGGTAATCATGAAGCTGCCAACGATCAAGGCAGCTTTCGCAGTCAGCAAGAACATCCTGGTGGCCGGTGGGGCGGGCGTCGCCACCGTGGCCGTCCACTGGCAGTGGCCGTCCGCCGGCGTGGTCGAACTGGCCTCCCTGCTCGGTGTGATCTACCTGGTAGCGGCGCTGCTCGACGATCTGCTGGCGATCCCGGTGATCGCGCTGGCTACCAGCACGCCCATTTCGCGGCAGTTCCTTAACAACCTTGACCTCCGCATCGCCGGCTTCGGCGTGCGCTTCATCGTCGCCTTCTGCACGCTCCTCATCCTCCGGGAAGATCCCCGACTGCTGCTCGCTGTCCCGCCACTGATGTTGAGCCTGCACCTCGCCTACTCCGCACGTATCCGGGGTCGCACCGAACAGCAGGCGTGGCAGCGACTCGCCCGCACCACCGACGCGCTCAACGTGGTCGACCTGGACAACGTCCTCACCACGGCCGTCACCCAGGCCGCCGAACTGTTCTCCGCCGACGAGGTCGAGATCGAGCTCCGCGACGGTGGTCGCACCGTCCGGGGCGCCACCGGTGGCATCACCTTCGACGGGCCGACCGACACAGCCACCGAGGTGGACGGCACCGTCGTGCCCACTCCGCTGGAGGGCCACGACCGCTCCGTCGACATCGGCGTCCTGCGCCTACGCTTCCGTGGGCCGGTGCGGCTGTCCGAGCGGGAGCAGTACACGCTGCGGACCTTCGCCTCGGCGCTCTGCACGGCGGTCCGTAACGCACAGGCGTACGCCGAGCTGGCCCGGGTGGCCGACGAGCACGCGTACGCCGCCGCGCACGACGCCCTCACCGGCCTCGCGAACCGGCGGCAGTTGCTCGATCAGGGCACCGAGCAGCTCAGTGCCCGGCACGCCGACGGGGTGACCGCTCTCGTGCTGATCGACCTCAACCACTTCAAGGAGGTCAACGACACCCTCGGCCACGCTGCCGGCGACCAGGTGCTGGTCCAGGTCGCCGACCGGCTGCGCGGGGCCGCCCAGGCGAGCGACCTGGTGGCCCGCCTCGGCGGCGACGAGTTCGCCGTACTCCTACGCGGGCTGCCGGCGCCGGCGGTGGCCGCGCACCGGGCCGACACGCTGCTGGCTGCCCTGCACGAGCCGTTCGAGCTGGACGGGATGCGGATCAGCGTCGAGGCCAGCGGCGGGATCTCCGTGGCCCCGGCCAGCGGTGGCATGGCCGAGCTGCTGCGCCGCGCGGACGTGGCGATGTACCAGGCGAAGCGGGCCGGGCAGCGGATCTCCACGTACGCGCCGACCCGGGACACCGCCGACCTGAACCGCCTCACCCTCGGCGGTGACCTGCCCCGCGCGGTCGCCGACCACGAGTTCATCGTCAACTTCCAACCCATCGTCGACCTGGGCACCGGCGAGGTGACCAGCGCCGAGGCGCTGGCCCGCTGGCACCACCCCACCCACGGGCTGATCGACCCGCTGCGCTTCCTGGAGGCGGTGGAACGCTCGGGAATGCTGCCAGCCTTCGCCGAGGCCATCCTCGACCAGGCACTGATGGCCGCCGCCGACTGGCGTGACGCCGGCTTCGACGTGCCGGTGGCGGTCAACGTCTCGCCGCGCAGCCTGCTCGACGCGCGCTTCCCCGGCTCGGTACTGGCCCGGCTGCGCGCCCACGACCTGCCGCCCGAGCGGCTGGTGCTGGAGCTGACCGAGACGTTGACGCTCAGCCAACTCGACGTGGTCGACCGGGTCCTCAGCCGGCTGCGCGACGAGGGCGTCCGGTTGGCGCTGGACGACTTCGGCACCGGCTACTCCTCCCTCTCGCTGCTCTCCCGGATACCCGTGCACGAGTTGAAGATCGACCGCAGCTTCGTCACGACCATGGAGAGTTCGGCCGAGGCCGCGGCCGTCATCCGCTCCACCCTCGACCTGGGCCGCAGCCTCAACCTTGCGGTGGTCGCCGAAGGCGTGGAGAGCGAACCGCAGCGGCGGGCCCTCTGGGAGCTGGGCTGCTCGGCCGGTCAGGGCCACCTGTTCGCCCGACCGATGCCCGCCGGGACCCTGCTCGCCACGATGCAGCGCGGCTCGGGGGGCCAACCCGGGACGCTGGCGCCGCCGCTGCACGACACCGGCGCGGTGATCCGCCTCAACCAGACCCGCCGCCAGGCCGGTCGCTCCCGCCCGGACCGCCACCTCCCGGCCTGACCGGGCACCTGCGCACCGACCAGGCTGCGGCCGGACGGCCAGCTGGGTGAGCAGCGAGATCTGCCAGACTGGCGGCCGTGACCGCCGACGCCCCGACCGCCCTTCACCAGCGCTGGCGGACGCTCGAAACCGCCGCCGGCGGACTCGCCCTCGACCTGGGTCTCTACACCGTGTCGGCCCTGTTCGCGGCGATCACCGCGAGCACGTCGACCCTCCTGCCGCACCGGGCCTGGGGTGCCGTCGCCGCCGTCGGCTACCTGGTCGCGACGATGGCGGTGATCGTCCAACTCGTGCTGCGCCGACGCAGCCCCCGGCTGGCCGGCCTCGCCTCCCGCTGGGTGGTGACGGGTTTCGCCTGGGTGACCACCGCACTGGTACCCGTGCTCTGGCAGAGCATCGAACGGGCCAACGGACGCACCGACCGGGCCCAGGAGGAAGTGCTGGTCGTCGAGCAGGCCGGCATCCGACTGCTCGACCATGCCACGCCGTACCTCGGTCGGGACGCGATCGCCGCCCTGCCGCCCGGTGAGCAACTGCTCGGATACACGCCGTACCAGCCGGGCATGGCGATGTTCGGCCTGCCCCGAGCCCTCGTCGACGTCTGGTGGACCGACGCCCGGGTGTGGTTCGCGCTGGGCACCGCGCTGGCGCTCGCCCTGGCCGTGGTCGCGCTGCGCGCCGCGCAAGCCACCCTCGACGCGAAACAGCGGCGGGACGCCGCCCTGCTGCGGGGAGTGCAGGCCGCCACCGTCCTGCCCGTCTGCGCGCTGACCCTGGCCACCGGCGGCGACGACCTACCCGTACTCGCGCTCTGCCTGCTCGCCCTCGCGCTCGCCGCCGCCGGACGGCCGGGCCGGGCCGGTCTCGCGGTCGGCCTGGCCGGCGCGCTGAAGCTGTTCGCCTGGCCGATCGCCCTGGTCCTGATCGTCTGGGGTCTGACCCGGCGAGCCGGCGCCCGGGTCGCCGCCGGCGCGATCGGGCTACCCGTGCTCGCCCTGCTCCCGGCGTTGCTCGTCGACCGCGGTGCCCTCACCGAGAACGTGCTGCGCTTTCCCCTCGGCCACGGCCTGGTCACCAGCCCGGCGCAGTCTCCGTTCCCCGGCCACCTGATCGCCACCACCCTGCCGGGAGGCCGGCTGATCGCCGCCACCCTCCTGGTCGCGGCCGGCGCGGCCATCGCCGTCCGGCTCGCGCGACGCCCGCCCGGCACCGCCGCGACCGTCGCTTCGATCTGCGGGTACGGGCTACTCGCCGCCATCGCCCTCATGCCCTCCACCCGGTTCGGTTACCTGCTCTACCCGGTGGCGCTGCTCGTCTGGGCACCCGCGGTGCACCGCCCGGAGTCCGCACCCACCACCCCGACGCCCGAGCACCTGCCCGGTCGGGCCACATCGGCGTAACCGGCGGGCGAAACGACGTCGCACGGCGTACACCTGAGGGCATGACCACCTACCGCGACCGCGCCGAGGCGGGCCGGGTGCTCGCCGAACGGCTCACCGCCCTGGTCGGTGACCCGGACGCCGTCGTCCTCGGCCTGGTCCGCGGCGGCGTACCGGTGGCCCAGGTCGTCGCCGAACGGCTCGGCGTCCCCCTCGACGTGCTGGTCGTCCGCAAGCTCGGCATGCCCTGGGCGCGGGAGGTCGCCTTCGGCGCGCTCGGCCCCGGTGGCGTGCAGGTGCTCAACGACGCGATCGCCAGCCGCCTCGGCAGCAGCGACATCGCCGAGGTCAGCCACCGCGAACAGGTCGAGTTGGAGCGCCGCGAGCGGCTCTACCGGGGCGGTCGCCCACCGCTGGACCTCACCGGACGCGTCGCCGTGATCGTCGACGACGGTCTGGCCACCGGCGCGACCGCCCGTGCCGCCGTCGAGGTCGCCCGCCGGCTCGGCGCCCGCCGCGTCGTGGTGGCTGTGCCGGTCGGCGCCCAGGAGGCGTACGAGCTGCTGGCCGCCGAAGCCGACCAGGTCATCTGCGCCCAACGCCCGCCGGAGTTCGGCTCGGTGAGCGTCTACTACGACGACTTCCACGAGGTCTCCGACGACGAAGTCATCGCGGCGCTCACAGCAATCGCTTAGGTCGACCGGGTACCGTCGGGTGATGAGTGACCTCATCTGTCCCAAGTGTCGCGGCGAGATGCGCCAGTACGAGCGCAGCGGCGTCGTCATCGACCAGTGTGGCGAGTGCCGGGGCATCTTCCTCGATCGCGGCGAGCTCGAGAAGCTGTTCGAGGCAGAGGCCAACTGGAGTCGCCAACAGGCCGGGCCGACCGCGCCGGCCCAGCAGCCGGGCGGTTACGCGCCCCCACCGCCGCCGCCCGCCCAGCACCAGCCCGGTTACGGCGCCGTCCCGCCACCGCCGCCCCCGCCGCCCGCGCACGGCTACCCGCCGGCGCCTGCCTATGGCCACCAGCAGCAGCAGCACTACGGCTACCACGGCCACTACCGGCACAAGAAGCGCAAGAGCTTCCTCGACGAGATGTTCGGCTGAGCCCAGCCGAGTCTTCCTGCCCGGGTCGATCCACGTCGACCCGGGCAACGCCGCGAGTGATTGGCTGACCCGGCGGTCCGTGCGAGGCTGCATCGCATGACCGCCACCCGGCACGACGAGGCCCTCGCCGAGGCGTACGACGGCATCACCGCAGTGGTCGACGCCCTCGACGACGCTGACCTGCAACGGGCCACCCGATGCCAGGGCTGGCTCGTCGCCGACCTGCTCCTGCACGTGCTCGGCGACGCCCAGCGGGCACTGGTGGCCCTGGCCAGCCCGGTCGACGGTCCGGCAGACGTGGACGACGTCTCCTACTGGCGGGGCTTCCCGGGCGGCGACGAACAGGCAGCCCGGCACGCCTGGTGGATCCGGCGGTCGGCGTCCGCCTTCGACCGGCCGACGGCCATCGTCCGGCTGTGGCGGGAGACCGCCCCGGCGGCGGTCCGCGCCGCCGGGTTCGCGGACCCCGAGGGGTACGTGACCACACAGGGCCACGTGCTGCGCGTACCCGATCTCCTGGCGACCCTGACCACCGAGGCCGTGGTGCACCACCTGGACCTCACGGTGGAGCTGCCGGCCGCGCCGCCGCCCGGACCGCTGGCGGTGCGCGTGGCGGTGTCCACAATGGATGGCCTGTTGAGCGACGACGCCGTACGCCCTGCCGGGTGGGATGACCAGGAGTTCCTGCTGAAGGCGACCGGCCGGCTGCCGCTCACCGACCGGGACCGGCTGGAGTTGGGCGAGGCGGCGGGCTGGTTCCCTCTGCTGGGGTGACGTAATGCACCATGGACACATGGATTCTTCAACCGACCTGCTGCCGAAGATCGGTGCGCCGGCCACCCGCGCCTTGCACAACGCCGGTTACACGACTCTGCGCGAGTTGGCCGGGGTGCCCCGTAAGGAGCTGGCCGCACTGCACGGCATGGGCCCGAAGGCGCTCGACATCATCCAGGCCGCTCTCGAGAAGCACGACCTCAGCCTGGGGTGATGCCTGTCTCCAGCCGTTGCCTCGGGCGATTCGGCCGGCGGCGGATTGGCGAGCCGTACGGCGCCCCGCGGACGCCGATCATCCGATGGCCATGTCCACGAATCGCGAGAGGTGCAGTTGGGCTGCGACCGTCACCGTGTCGGTCGGGCCATTTCGATGCTTGGCAACGATGAAGTCCGCTTCGCCCGCCCGCGGTGACTCCTTGTCGTAGTAATCGTCGCGATGCAGCAGGATGACAACGTCTGCATCCTGCTCAATTGAACCCGATTCACGCAAATCGGACAACTGTGGACGCTTGTCGGTGCGCTGCTCCGGGCCACGGTTGAGCTGGCTGACCGCGATGACGGGGCACTCGACCTCCTTGGCCAGCAGCTTGAGGCCACGGGAGAGGTCGGCGACCTCCTGCTGGCGGCTTTCGGTGCGTTTGGGCGAGGTCATCAGCTGGAGGTAGTCGACCACGATCATCTTGAGGTCGTGCCGCTGCTTGAGTCGGCGGGCCTTCGCGCGAATCTCCATCAGGTTCATGCTGGGCGTGTCGTCGACGAACAACGGCGCTTCGCTGATCTCACCCATGCAGCGGGCCAGCTTGGTCCAGTCGTCGTCGGAGAGCTGCCCGCTGCGCAGCACGTGCAGCGGCACCCGCGCCTCGGCCGAGAGCAGTCGCATGACGATCTCGACCTTGCTCATTTCCAGCGAGAAGATGGCAGCGGCCTGGTTGGCGCGAATGGCGGCATTTCGGGCAAAGTCCATACTCGCCGTAGATTTGCCCAAACCGGGCCGCCCGGCCACAATGATCAACTGCCCCGCGTGCAGGCCGTTGAGCAGCCGGTCCAGGTCGCTGAAGCCGGTCGGCACGCCCGTCATCACGCCGCCCTGCGCGCCCACCGCCTCGATCTCGTCCAGCGTCGGCTGGAGCATGTCGGCCAGGATCGCGAAGTCCTCGCTGACCCGGCGTTCGGTGACGTCGTAGACGGCCTGCTGGGCGAGATCCACGACGTCGTCGACGTCGCGGCTGCCGCCGCTGGCGGTGCCGTAGCCCAGCTGCACGATCTTGGTGCCGGCCTCGACGAGCCGACGCAGCACGGCACGCTCGCTGACGATGCGGGCGTAGTACGAGGCGTTGGCGGCGGTGGGAACGCTGGCGATGAGGGTGTGCAGATAGGGAGCGCCACCGATGCGGGCCAGGTCGCCCGAGTCGGTCAGGGCGGCGGCCACGGTGATCGGGTCTGCCGGCTCACCCCGACCGTAGATGTCGAGGATGGTGTCGAAGATGGTGGCGTGCACCGGCCGGTAGAAGTCGTTGGTCTTGAGGATCTCGACGACGTCGGCGATGGCGTCCTTGGAGAGCAACATGCCACCGAGGACGCACTGCTCGGCAGCGACGTCCTGGGGTGGAGTCTTGTCGAACTGTCCGTCCCGCTGCACGGGTGGCTGGCCGTTGCCGGACCGGGCCTCCGCCCGCATGTCGTCGGTGACCGACACCGGTCCCCCCTCCACTGCGTCGGATCCGTCCCAGCATTACCGCCCGGGTACGACAGTTCTCCCGACCGAACCGGTCGATCGGGGGCCATCGCGCCGGCGGTCGAGGGCCAACCATACGGACCCCGAGGTCAGCGACTCAACAAGCACGGTGGACGAGCCTCGGGACAACCTGTGGACGCCGGTGGGCGAGCATGTGCGCAGGGTGTGCACAGCCTGTGGACAACCGCTGGGGAATTCTCGGCCGCAGGTCGTTGACCTGGCGATATGCGGTCCCCACCCTGTGGAGGAGAATATTTCGGTCGGTTCTTTTACACGATCTTCCCGTACTATCTCCAGCGAACGGCTACACCTGGACAGCGGATCACGCTTTGGGTTCAGAAGGGTCACACTCCGGCCGTGAGTTACCGGGACTGGGGACGCGGGGAGGGCAGCCCGCGGGAGCGTCCGTCAACCGCCTCGTGGGGTCAGCCCGCGCTGCCCGCTCCGGCCGATCCGTACGACGAGGACGCGCCCTACCGCACCTCCAGTCGGCGGCGTGCGCGGGACCGTGGGCAGGACGAGCCGGTCGACGCCTACCTGCCGCGGTGGGCGCTGGAATCGGGCGTCCAGCGTGCCGACGGTGGTGGACGACACGCCGCGCCCGACGAGGCACAGGACGAGGTGGAGCCGGAGCGTCCGAGCTCCGGCGCCGGTTGGCGCAGCGCCGAGACGACGGGCAGACGCCGGGCTGACGCGAGCGGTCGGCGCGAGCAGCGGGCGATCGGTGCGAGCGGTCGGCGCGAGCAGCCGGCGATCGGGGCGGGTGGTCGGCGCGAGCAGCCAGCGATCGGCGCGGGCCCCGAATCGGACCACACCCGGGAGTGGACGCTCGACCGTCCCCAGGAGCAGGGCTATGCGGGCCGCCGACGCGCCGACTCGGCGGAGGAGGAGCCGGTCTCCGGTGCGGCCGCCGACCGTCGTCCCCGTCGTGCGCCGGCCGGTCGTCCGCAGGTGATCTGGTCCGGTGGGGACCTGGAGGCCGGCCCGGCCGAGGCGACGTCCCGCCCGGAGGTGAGCCGACCGACGCGGCGCAGCCGGCGCGCGGCGGAGGAGTCGTGGACTCGTCCGGCGGTCGATCCCTGGGAACGCGGGTCGGAGCGGCCGGCGGAGCCGGATCCGTCGTACGCGCCCGCGGTGGACCCGTGGGACGCGTCGGGCGTGCACGCGTGGCCGCCGCCCGGCCCGGACACCACGGACCTGAGCGGGCAGTGGTCGCAGGGGGAGAGTGTCGGTGGTTGGGAGCGGTCCGACCGCACCGGCCAGTGGGAGCGGTCTGCGGTCGAGGACGACCAGTGGGACCGGACGCTGCCACCCCGCTCGGATCGACTGACGGAGGGATGGCCGAGCCGGGACAGCGGTTTCTGGCCCGGTACGCGGTTGTCCGGTGACGATCCGCGCTGGATGGACACCACGACGACGTCGGCGCCTCGGTCGCCGGTGGTGGGTTACACCGCCCCGCGACCGCGTAGTGCGCCCGTACCCCCTTCCGGCACCGTGCGTCGGGCGGACCGGTCGCCGGTCGGTACGGCGGCGGTGCGGCGGCGGGTCGAGTCGGTGGCGGCGGGCGGCTGGGCGCGGCGTCTGGAGGATGACCTCCTCGACCCTGATCCCGGTGGGTCGGTCCGGCCGCTGCTGTACACCACCGCCTGCTACGTGGTGCCGGCCGTGCTGATCTTCCTGTGGTTGCTGACGCTGGACGGGCAGGCGCCCGCCGGTTGTGTCACCGACATCTCCGGGGGTGGCTGCGACTCCGCACGGTCCCGTGCGTTGGAGTCGTTGCTCGCCGGTTCCCCGCGTTTCGGGTTGGCGCTGGTGAGCAGCCTGGTGGTGGCTGCGCTGCTGCGGCGGGTCGGCACGACGTGGCGGTCGGCGACGATCGCGCTCGCCGCGGCGGTGGTCGGTGGTGGTCTGTCCACGGTGCTGATCAGCGCGGTGACCGGTCAACCGATCGGCTGAGGCTGGCGAGCCGGATCACTTGTGGCGTATGCGCGAAGGCCCGCACCGATCGCTCGGTGCGGGCCTTCGTCGTGGTCCAGCGGGTCGTCAGCCCTGAACGACGTTCAGGTTGAACGACGCGGTGACCTCGGGGTGCAGCTTGATCTTCACCGGGTAGGTGCCGGTCGACTTGATGTGACCGGGCACCTCCAGCCGACGACGGTCGAGGACCGGACCGCCGGCGCCCTTGACGGCGTCGACGATCTCGGCCGAGGTGACCGAGCCGAAGAGCCGCCCGCCGTCGCCGGCACGGGCCTTCAGGTTGACCTTGAGACCCTCGAGCTGGCCCTTGACCTCGTTGGCGTGGTCGAGGTCGCGGATCTCACGGGCCGAGCGGGCCCGCTTGATGACCGTGACCTGCTTTTCCGCGCCCTTGGTCCAGGCGATCGCGAAGCCCTGCGGCAGCAGGTAGTTACGGCCGAAGCCGTCCTTGACCTCGACGATGTCGCCCGGGGCACCGAGGCCGGACACTTCCTGAGTCAGGATGATCTTCATATCGGTGCCTCCTCTCAGCGGGCCGTTGCGGTGTACGGCAGGAGCGCCATCTCGCGGGCGTTCTTGACCGCGCGGGCGATCTGCCGCTGCTGCTGCGAGGTCACGCCGGTGACCCGCCGAGCGCGGATCTTGCCGCGGTCGGAGATGAACTTGCGCAGCAGCGCCGTGTCCTTGTAATCGATGTAGGTGATCCCGTCCTTGTCGAGCGGGTTCACCTTCTTCTTAGGCTTGCGAAGTGCCGCAGCCTTGGCCATTGACCTTGCTCCTGGTTTGCGATCGCGGGCGCTCGGCGCCATTAGAACGGAGGCTCCTCGTCGAAGTTGCCGCCCGAACCGGCACGCGCGGGAGAGGGTGCGGCCGAAGCCCAGGGGTCGTCGAAGTTGCCTCCGCCGCCACCCTGGCCACCACCACCGCCGCCACCACCGAAGCCGCCGCCACCGCCACCGGAGCGGGACATCTTCTGCACCTTCGCCGTGGCGTAGCGCAGCGACGGGCCGATCTCGTCGACCTCAAGCTCGATGACGGTGCGCTTCTCACCCTCGCGGGTCTCGTATGACCGCTGACGCAGCCGGCCCGAGACGATCACCCGAGCGCCGCGCTGCAGCGACTCGGCGACGTGCTCGGCGGCCTGCCGCCAGACGGTGCAAGCGAGGAACAGCGGCTCGCCGTCCTTCCACTCGCCCGACGCCTTGTCCATGAATCGGGGCGTCGAGGCGATACGGAACTTGGCGACCGCAGCCCCGGAGGGGGTGAACCGCAACTCGGGGTCATCGGTCAGATTGCCGATGACCGTGATGGTGGTGTCTCCTGCCATGACCATCTCCTCGCGCACTCAGCGTCTCGTCGTACAGGCTCTCAGAGCCGTACGACAGAGTCGCGGAGGCTGATCCGGGCGAACCGGGTTGAATGCCGGACAGAATGCTTAGCGCATCTCCGGCCGGATGACCTTGGTGCGCAGCACGGACTCGTTCAGCCGGAGCTGACGGTCCAGCTCAGCCACGGCAGCAGGCGTGGCCTGCAGGTCGACGACGGCGTAGATGCCCTCGGCCTTTTTGTTGATCTCGAACGCGAGGCGCCGGCGGCCCCACACGTCCGTCTTCTCAACCGAGCCACCCGCGGTCCGAATCACGTTCAGGTACGTGTCGAGCGACGGGGCGACGGTGCGCTCCTCGAGGCTGGGGTCGAGGATCACCATGATCTCGTAATGACGCAAGACGTGCTCACCTCCTGTGGGCTAAGCGGCCACGGTCCTTCCGTGGCAGGAGGTCGTGCGTCGCTGCCCGCACGTGCCGGGGGAACCCGGCCGGACGCGGACAACCTGACCAGGATACCCGGTCCGGACGATCATGCCCGGGGTGGTCGGGCCAGTGCCCCGGACATGCCGACGGGGGCCCGCCACCCAACCGTCACTGGTCGGTGGCGAGCCCCCGTCAACGAGGCCGCGGAGCGTCCCGTCCGCATTCCTTGGGTGGGACCTGGGGAGGAACGACCACACCGATGAGGTTGGACCGGAGACGCCCCGCGGAGCTTTATCGTGTTGTTATCTGACGATACAACGGGTGTCGTCCCGTGTAGGGCGAAAAGGCAGAAATTTCCGAGATTGTGGATCCGGGCCGATCTGGCACTACGACGGGTCTCCCCCCGCGACGCCGGGCCGCGCCGCAGGGGTGACCTCGCTGTCGGGCCGACGAACACCCGCTGGCCGTACCCGGGCACCTCGTCGCGCCCAGCCCCGGGCCCCGCTCGTCGGATCCCATCCCCTCAACGATCGTCCGACGGCCGGAGTGACGACATCGCGCCGACCGTCAGCACACCCGCCGTGGTCCCGACGTAGGCTCGCTGCCATGCGTATCGGAGCCCACGTCGATTCGACCGACCCGCTGGCGGAGGCAGCAGCACGGTCCGCCGACACCGTGCAGTTCTTCCTCTCCGACCCGCAGGGATGGAAGGCACCCAAGCCTCGGGAGGACGCCGAGCGGCTGCGGGCCACCGACGTCGACCTCTACGTGCACGCGCCGTACGTCATCAACGTGGCGACCCTCAACAACCGCATCCGGATCCCCAGTCGCAAGCTGCTGCTCGGGCACGCGACCGCGGCGGCCGAGATCGCCGCCAAGGGCCTGATCGTCCACGGTGGGCACGTCAACGCCGGAGACGACCTGGCGGTCGGCTTCGACAACTGGCGCAAGACCTTCGCGTACGCGGCCGACTCCGGCGGGTTCGGCGTGCCGGTCCTCATCGAGAACACGGCCGGCGGCGACAACGCGTGCGCCCGCCGGCTGGACGCGCTGGCCCGGCTCTGGGACGCGGTCGGCGACTACGAGGTCGGCTTCTGCCTGGACACCTGCCACGCGTACGCCGGAGGTGAGGAGCTCCTCGGCCTCGTCGACCGGGTCAAGGCGATCACCGGCCGGATCGACCTGGTGCACGCCAACAACTCCAAGGGCGCGTTCAACTCGGGGCAGGACCGGCACGACAACCTCGACGGCGGGACGATCGACCCGGAGCTGGTGGTGGCGGTGATCCGCGCCGCCGGGGCGCCGGTGGTCGTCGAGACCCCGGGCGGCGTCGAGGGCCAGGCCGCCGACATCGACTTCCTGCGCCAGCAGCTCCCGACGGAGCGCCCGGCAGCATGACGACCGGCCAGCCCAAGCCGGGGAAGGCTCGGCCCGCGTCCACCGGCGACCAACCCATCCGACCGGCCGCGCCGCCCACCGGTGACACCCCGGCCGCCTCGCCCGGAACCACCACGAACGGCGCGACCCGCGACGACCCGGCGCAGGGGAAGGCTCGCACGAGCGCCAGCACGGCCGCGAAAAGCGCCGCCGACGAGCAGGCCGCGAACACCGCCGGCACGGCCGCGACGGGCACCCCCGGCAGGAACGGTCGCGCCAGGGGCGGCGCGGAGAAGGCCGACAAGGCCACGACCGTCGGTACGACCAGCGACGGCGAGAAGAAGGCCGACCGGGCCACGAGCGTCGGTACGACCAGCGACAGCGAGAAGAAGGCCGACGACGCCAGGGACGCCACCGCCAAGGACGACGAGTCGACCGACGAGGCCAAGCCGGTCGACCCCGACCGCTGGGAGGCGTTCGCCTCGGCACCGGAGCCCCGGCCCAGCTGGCTCACCCGGGCCGCCCGCCCGGTGGGCCGCTCCCTGGTCCACGAGTGGACCCTGGCGGCCCTCGCCTCGTTGGCGCTGGCCGTGCTGATGACCTGGCCGACACTGCGCTACCCGCGCTACACCCTGCCGCAGGACACCTGGGACCCGAGCCTCCAGGCGTGGCAGATGGCCTGGTCCGGCCACATCCTGCTGGCCGACCCGGCCCGCCTGTGGCAGTCGAACACGTTCTTCCCGGAGCTGTGGAGCTTCGCGTTCTCCGACACGCTGCTCGGCTACGCCCCGGCCGGGATGCTCGGCAGCGGCCCCGAGGACGCGGTGCTGCGCTACAACATCATGTTCGTGCTGGCGCACGCGCTCGCCACGCTCGGGGCGTACGCCCTGGCCCGGCAGCTCGGGGCCGGCCGGATCGGCGCCGCCGTCGCCGGGGTCGGCTACGCCTACGCGCCGTGGCTGCTCGCCCAGGCCGGGCACCTGCACGTGCTCTCCAACGGTGGCATCCCGCTGGCCCTCGCGATGCTCGCGCGGGGGCACGGCTGGTCGCTGCGCCACGGCTACCGGCCCGAACGACGGCACGACGGCTGGGTGTACGGCGGTTGGCTGGTGGCGGCCTGGCAGATCAGCCTCGGCTTCGGCATCGGCCTGCCGTTCGCGTACTTCCTGGCCGCCGCCGCGCTGGTCGCCGCCGTGCTGTTCGGAGTGAAGTGGCTGCGGTCCGGTCGTACCCTGCCGTTCGGCCGCCGGCTGCTCGTGGCCGACCTGGTCGGCGGGTTGTTCTTCGCCGGGGTGGGGGCGCTGATGGCGTTCCCGTACTTCCAGGTGACCGAGCTGCACCCGTACGCCGAGCGGACCGTCGACGACATCTCCATCTTCTCGCCCCCCGCGTCCGGCTTCGTGACCGCGCCCGCGGAGTCGCGGATCTGGGGTGGGTTGCACGAGGGTGCCCGCGCGGCGCTGCCGTTCCATGCGGAGATGACACTGCTGCCGGGTTTCGTGCTCTACGCGCTGGCGTTCGGCGGGCTGTTCTTCTCGGTCTGGCGGCTGCGACACCGCCTGTTCCTGCTCGGCGGTGTGCTGGTCACGATGGTGTTCGCGATGGGCACCCGCTTCTTCGACGGCACCTTCACCTACGTGCCGCTGTTCGAGCACGCGCCGGGCTGGAACGCGCTGCGTACCCCCGGGCGGTTGATGCTCTGGATCACGTTGCTGCTCGCGCTGCTCGCGGCCGGCGCGGTCACCGCCCTCACCGACCGGGTCCGTGAGCTGGCCGCGCAGCGGGTGCCGTCCTGGCCCGGCCCGTGGCTGCGGATCGCCACGCTGTTGCCGCTGCTGCTGGTCACCGTCGAAGGGTTGAACGCCACCCCGCATCCGGTGGTGCCGAGGCAGCCCGCCGCGATGCGCTCGGCGGAGGGTCCGCTGCTCGTGCTCCCCAGCGACCAGGGCATCGACCAGCACGTCATGCTCTGGTCGACGAGTGGGTTCCCGGACGTGGCGAACGGCGGCAGCGGCTTCACGCCCCGGCAGCTCGACGAACTCCGCCGGGCCAGCCAGTCGTTCCCCGACCAGACCAGCGTCAACTACCTGCGGACGTACGGCGTGCGGACGGTGGTGCTGCTACGCGACGAGGTGCCCGGCACGCCATGGGAGATCACCATCGACGCGCCGGTCGAGTCGCTCGGCATCACCCGCCAGGAGGTCGGCGACGCCGTGGTGTATCGGCTCTGATGCGCTCGCCCTCTGGGGCGGTTTGCGGGGGAGCCCGCCCGGCTCCGGGCGGTCAGGCTTGATCCCTGCGCCGGGCGGGCTCCCCCGCAAACCTGACGTGGGTTCGGCGCGTCAGGTCCTGGGGATCAGGTCGTGGTGGCGGTGGCGGCGGCGGTTTCGGGCTCCGGGTCGGGATTGGTCGCGGGGCGGCGCCAGCGGTCCAGCCAGGGGGCGTCCGGTGCGCCGTCCAGTACGCCGCCGTCCGGGTCGTCGGCGTAGGTGGCGCGTACCGCGTCCTGCTCCGGGTGCAGGATCTCCCGCACGACAAGCACGCACAGGGTCACCACGGTCGCCAGCCGCAGCGTCGAGGCCAGCACGAACACCCCTTCGGGGAAGACGGGACGGCTGGTCGCCGCGCCCAGCAGCTCACCGTAGAAGGCCACGAAGTAGCAGACCTCGGCGAGTTGCCAGGCCAGGAAGGCACCCCACTTCGGCCGGGCCAGCACCACCAGCGGCAGCATCCAGAGCACGAACTGCTGGGACCAGACCTTGCTGAAGATGAGGAACGCGGCGACCACCAGGAAGGCGAGCTGGGCGAGCCGCGGCCGGCGCGGGGCCCGCAGCGCCAGCACCGCCACGCCGATGCAGGCCAGCCCGAACAGGGCGTACGAGATGGTGTTGAGGGTCGGGATGTTGGTGTTCAACCATTCGAACGGGCCCTGCTCGCCGGGGTCGTTGCCGACCTTGCCGTCGAGGTAGCGCCCGATGTACCAGAGCGTGCCCCAGTCGATCGGCCGAGTGGTGTTCAGCTCGAAGAACCGACCCCAGTTGTCCGGGTTGGCGCGGTAGGCCGGCAGGTTCACCAGCACCACGGCCACCACCGCCGCGCCGAGCGCGGTGAGCGCGGCGCGGAGCCGGTTGGCCCGCAGCGCCAGGACGAGGATCGGCCCCAGCAGGAACAGCGGCCAGAGTTTCGCCGCGCCGGCCAACCCGAGCAGCACGCCGGCCACCACCGGTTGTCGCCGGGCCCAGGCCAACAGACCGAACGCCGCCAACCCGATGGCGAGCAGGTCCCAGTTGACGGTGGCGGTGAGCAGCAACGCCGGGGCGAGCGCGAACAGGGCGGCGTCCCAGGGTCGTCGTCGGCGCAACGCGAGGATCACCGCGACGGTGGCCACGGCGAGCGCGCCCAGCACGAGCGCGTTCAGGTTGTAGAACCACTGACCCTGGTTGATGCTCGGGTCCCCCTTGCCGATCGCGTGCACCGGCAGACCGAGGGCGCCCATGAAGTAGCCGGTGAGCACCGGGTACTCCACCGGGTGATCCCGGTAGGGCACCTTGCCCTCGTTGAGGCCCTCGGCGTAGTAGAGGGCGAGGACGTCCGTGTAGCAGAACCGGTTGTACTGGACGTTGTTCTGCCACGCGCCGTCCTGACACGGGGACTTCTGCACCCAGTGCAGCGCGAGCGTGAGGCAGGCCAGCGCCAGGACGATCCGGACTGCGGTCCAGAATCGTCGTTCCTGCCCGGCCGGCCGGTCCAGTGCCGTCGCGTGGTCGCCCAGCGGTCCGCCGATGGCGCCGGACAGGCCGCGAACGAACCCGTCGGAGCGGGACGGGTGGTCGGTGGTTCCGGCGTCGTCGATGCCGGGCGTCGACTGGGTGCTCATAGAGAGGCATCCTGCCGTACTCGCAGCGGTGCGTCATGTACTCGTGTACCCGTCGAGGTCACAACCCGCACCGTCGACAAGCGACAAGTGCCCGGTGCCACTACGTCAACCGCCGGCCGGACAGGTCGTCCGGCCGGCGGCGGCGGGTGCGCTGTGGCTCTTGTTCCAGGGTGCTCAGTGGCAGGTCGGGTGGCGGTTAACCGTTCGGACCGCCGGGACCACCGGGACCACCCGGCCCACCCGGGTTGTTCCCGCCGGGGTTGCCGTCGTTGCGGGGGCAGAACGGATTGGTCAGCGGGTCACACGGCTGCCCCGGCTGGCCGGGCTGACCCGGGGGCGGCGGCGGTGGCGCGGCCGGCTCCTTGCCGTTGCCCTTGGTGATGTCGCCCTCACCGGTGACGGTGGGCAGGGGGATCTCCTCCTGACCCTTGAGGGCGGTGTTCATGTACTTCTCCCAGATCGGGCCGGGAAGGGTCGAACCGCCGATGGGCTTACCGCTCGCGAGACGGATCTCGGGCTTCTTGATGTCCCGACTGCCCACCCAGACGGCCGTGGCGATCTGCGGGGTGTAGCCGACCGTCCAGGCGTGCGCGTTGTCCTTGCTGTTGTACTCCCAGGTGCCCGTCTTGGCGGCGGCCTGGCGACCGCCTTCCAACGAGAGATTGTTGGGCGCGGGAATCTGCTTCAGGACCGCGGTGACCTCGTCGGTGACCTTCTTGTCGATCCGCTGCTCGGGCTTGATGCGCTCGCTGCCGACGACCTTCCACTTACCGTTGCTCTTGTCCTGCTGCTCCACCTTGATGACGAAGTGCGCCTTGATGTACTTGCCGTCATTGGCGAACGTCGCCATCGCGTTCGCGTGGTCGAACACGGTGAGCGGGTACTTGCCGAAACCGGTGTAGTTGTCGAACGGGTTCGGCCCCTTCTTCGACAGGTCGAACGCCTGCGGCGGGTCGACTCCCCACATGGTGGTCACGCCGGCCTTGTGCGCCATGTCGACCACCTTCTCGGCGCCGATCTCCTTGGTGACCCAGTAGAACGGCACGTTGTACGACTGGATCGTCGACTCTTCGAGGGTGCAGTACTTGCCGCACTTGAGATTGGTCCGGCCGGCGTTACCGATCGCGACCTTGGAACCCTCGGGCTTGTACGGCGTGGGGTCCCAGTGCGACTTCACCGAGATGCCCGCCTCGATCGCGGCGGCCAGGGTGTAGACCTTCATCGACGAGCCCGGAGCGTGACCACCGGCCAGGTCGCCGTTCTTGTCGGTGTTCTTGCCGGCGTAGTCGAAGTCGGCGCCACTGTCACCGCCGTAGTAGGCGAGCACCCGGCCCTTCTTCGGGTCGATCGAGACCACCGCCGCCATCAGGTTCTTGGGCTGGTCGTTGAGCTCCGAGCCCTTCTTCGACTGCATGGCGACGTTCTCGGCGGCCGTCTGGAGCTTCGGGTCGATGGTCGTGGTGATCCGGTAGCCGCCGTCGCGCAGCGCGTCGACACAGCTCGTCTTACCCTCCGCGCCGCTGTCGGAGCAGAGGCCCATCGCGTCCATCTCCTGACGGACGTAGTTGATGACGTTGCCCCGGGGGCTGTCGACGCCGAAGCCGTTGCCGCCCTTCTTCGGTGGCAGCACCTTCGGGTACGCGATCGGGGCGGCGGGGTCCAGCCACTTCTCCTTCTTCATCCCGTCGATCACGTAGTCCCACCGGGTCTTCGCGTCGGTCGGGTTGACCGCCGGGTCGTAACCCTTGTGGGTGTCGGTCGCCACCGGCTGCTTGATCAGCGCCGCCAGGACCGCGCCCTCGGCGGGCGTGAGCTTGATCGCCGGCTTGCCGAAGTACGTCTGTGCCGCCGCCTCGATGCCGTACGCGCCACGCCCGAAGTAGATGACGTTGAGGTAGTGCTGCATGATCTCCGGCTTGCTGTACGCGTCGTTCAGCTTGGAGGCGAGGATGGCCTCCTTGACCTTGCGGCCGTACGTGTCGTCCTGGAGATTCTCGAACGCGTTGCGGGCGTACTGCTGGGTGATCGTCGACGCGCCCTGCTTGTCACCGTTGGAGACGTTGTTCCAGGCGGCACGGACGATGCCCTTGTAGTCGACGCCGGAGTGCCGGTAGAAGTTCCGGTCCTCGGCTGCGGCCACCGCGTGCTGCACGTGCTCCGGAATCTGGTCGATGGTGACGAAGGTGCGGTTCTCGCTGCCCAGCCTGGCCAGTGTGGTCTTGCCGTCCTTGGCGTACACCGTGGTGGACAGCGGCAGCGGCAGTTCCTCGGGCATGACCACGTTTGTCGAGTAGTAGGTGAACCCGACCACGCCGGCACCGGCGAGCATGATGAAGACGGCGAACCCGGCGATCAGCAGGTTCATCCGCTTGCGCTTCTTGGCCCGCGCCGCCGCGGCGGGGTCACCCGCGCCGCGACCGCCCCGGCCACCGCGACCGGGCCCGTTCGGTCCGCCCGGGCCATTCGGACCGCCGGGACCACCCGGCCCGCCGGAGACCGGCGAGACGCTCGCCCGGGCGACCGCGGCACGGCCACCCACCGACGCGGAGCCGACACTGGCCCGGCCCGCCGAGGCGGCGCCGACGGCGGCGGTGCCCACCCGGGCCCGACCGGCGGGCGCTCCCGGCGCAGGGGACACCGGGACGGAGGCCCGTCCGGCGCCGGCGCGACCCGCGGCCGCACCCGGTGCCGGCGACACCGGCACCGAGGCCCGACCGCTGCGGCCGGGCGTGGCCGAGCCCACCGACGCGGATCCGGCGGCAGCGCCGGGGGGCGGCACGGAGGCCGAGCCACCGACCGACGCGCGACCGCCGGCGGCTCTCGGTGTCACCGAGGCCCGGCCGGGGGGCGCCGCGGGCTCCGCGGAGGACCAACCGCCCGCGCGGGAGTCACCGCCGGGTCTGCGGTACGCGTCGTCCGCGCCCGGTCCGGGGTCACCGTCCGGGCCCGGGTACTGGGCCCGACCGCGCGCGGAGCTGGGATCGCCGTACGAGTTCATTCTTCACACCCTGCCGGTCGCGGTGGGGCGCGACAGCGCCGCCACCGGGTTGCCGTGAGTTGCTTCACCCGGACCGCCGGCACGAGGGTGCCGGTTCGCCAGGGTCATTGCCGAATCAATCGGGCTAATCGGACCAACGAGTGGTCGGCCGTCCCGGGTCATGTCCCCAGCCCCGGAGCCGGTCCAACCCGCTGAGATCACCGTTGCGCCTCTCGCCTCCGCCGACCCACGCCTTCGGTGGCCGCGGCGTCCTGCCCGTCAGCGCCAACACCGTCGCCGTCGCCGGTGAGACCGTCCCGGCCGAGCAGGTACTGCTCGACGAGATGGTTCCAGTCACAGCCGAGGCACACCTCCACCACGAAGACCTGGAACTCACGTAGCGTCATCGCCAGTACGGGCAGCTCGGCGAGCGTCCGGGCCTGTCCGGCGGACTGCTTGAGTTCGTCCCCGTAAATGTAGTGGACCAGGGTCAGATTCTCGCTGCGACAGATGGGGCAGCGCAGGTCGGTCGGCTCACCGTGGAAGCGTGCAGCGTTCTTCAGGTACGGCGACGCGTCACACACGTCGTACGTACCGATGCGGCTGGCCATCAGCTCACGCAGCACTGCTCGCTTCTGAAGCGAGTAGTCGACGATCTGGCGCTGCGTACGCATGCGGTGAAGGGTACGCGGTCCGGCCCGACGAGGCGACCACGGTCACGATGCGTGACGGAAGCACCCCGGAACGGGGGTTTGCCCTGGCCGGCGGCAGCCGCTAACGTGCGATGTATCGGTCCGATACATCGCGGCGGTTACCGCTCCGCGCCGGAGGGTAAAGGGAGGGTGGCTCGTGCTCGAATTCGCCATCCTCGGCCTCCTGCAGGAGTCTCCGATGCACGGCTATGAGCTGCGCAAGGAGTTGACCGCCAAACTCGGCGCGATCCGGGCGGCGATCAGCTACGGCTCGCTCTACCCGACCCTGCGCAGGTTGCAGGCGGCGGGCTGGATCACCGAAGCCGCCGAGACACCCGCCACCGCCGAGGAGGTTCCCGCGCTGACCAGCCGACGAGGTCGGGTGGTCTACAAAATCACCGCGGAGGGCAAGGAACGCTTCGCCCAGCTCATCGCACAGGCCGGGCCCGAGACGTACGACGACACGGGTTTCGGTGTGCACTTCGCGTTCTTCGCCCGGACCGACCAGGCGACCCGCCTGCGCATTCTGGAGGGTCGCCGCCGCAAGATCGAGGAACGTCGTGAAGGCCTTCGCGACGTGCTGGGCCGGGCGGCCGAGCGCCTCGACGCTTACACCTTGGAACTGCAGCGCCACGGCCTGGACGCCTGTGAGCGTGAGGTCCGCTGGCTGGAGGAGCTCATTGCCAACGAGCGCTCCGGCCGAGCCCCGACGGTCCCCCACCTGGGGACAGCCGGTGGCCGACGAGAAGACAACAGCCCGCCTCCGCCTGGAGAGACCAGGAAAGAGCGGCCGTGACAGAAAAGAAGGAGGCAGACGCTATGGGCTCCGTCCGCGTCGCCATCGTCGGTGTGGGTAACTGCGCCTCGTCCCTGGTTCAGGGCGTCGAGTACTACCGCAACGCCGACCCGAACGACCGCGTCCCGGGTCTCATGCACGTCACCTTCGGCGACTACCACGTCTCTGACGTTGAGTTCGTCGCGGCGTTCGACGTCGACGCCAAGAAGGTGGGCATGGACCTCGCGGAGGCGATCGTCGCCAGCGAGAACAACACCATCAAGCTCTGCGACGTGCCGCCGACCGGCGTGTCCGTGCAGCGCGGCCCGACCTTCGACGGTCTGGGCCAGTACTACCGCGAGATCGTCGAGGAGTCCGACGCCACCCCGGTCGACGTGGCCCAGGCGCTGCGCGACGCGCAGGTCGACGTCGTCGTCTCCTACCTGCCGGTCGGCTCCGAGCAGGCCGACAAGTTCTACGCCCAGGCCGCGATCGACGCCGGTTGCGCGTTCGTCAACGCCCTGCCGGTCTTCATCGCCTCCGACCCCGAGTGGGCGCAGAAGTTCACCGATGCGGGCCTGCCGATCGTCGGCGACGACATCAAGAGCCAGGTCGGCGCCACCATCGTGCACCGCGCGCTCGCGAAGCTCTTCGAGGACCGCGGTGTCGAGCTGCTGCGCACGTACCAGCTCAACTTCGGCGGCAACATGGACTTCATGAACATGCTGGAGCGCAACCGCCTGGTCTCGAAGAAGATCTCGAAGACCCAGTCGGTGACCTCGCAGATCCCGCACGAGATGAGCAAGAGCGACGTGCACATCGGCCCGTCGGACCACGTGCCGTGGCTGGACGACCGCAAGTGGGCGTACATCCGCCTGGAGGGTCGCTCCTTCGGCGACACCCCGCTCAACGCCGAGCTGAAGCTCGAGGTGTGGGACTCGCCGAACTCGGCCGGTGTCATCATCGACGCCGTCCGGGCCGCGAAGATCGCGCTGGACCGCAAGATCGGCGGCCCGATCCTGTCGGCCTCGTCGTACTTCATGAAGTCCCCGCCGGTGCAGTACGCCGACCACGACGCCCACCAGGCCGTGGAGGAGTTCATCGCCGGCGAGGTCGAGCGCTGACCCGCTGAACCACCAGCACGGCCGAGGGTCGGGTCCGACAGGACCCGGCCCTCGCCGCGTTCGGGCACTGCCGGTGCGGCGATCGGTGGCAGCCCAGCAGCACCCTGTTCCCCCCGCGTGTCGCGTCGCTCAGCAGCCAACGATCAACGGGTCAGGACCAGGCCTGCCGCAGAGCCACGCCCGCCTCCAGCTCCAGCAACCTGACCTTGCGGGGCAGGCCGCCGCCGAAACCGACCAGCTTGCCGCCCGCGCCGACGATCCGGTGACACGGCACGATCACGGGGATCGGGTTGCGGTTGCAGGCCACCCCCACCGCCCGTGCCGCTCCGGGATCGCCGACCAGCCGCGCCACCTGGCCGTACGTCAGCGTCTCGCCGTACGGAATGCGAGTCATCTCCCGCCACACCGCCCGCTCGAACTCGGAGCCGCGCGGGGCCGACACGGGAACCGTGAACGCGGTCAACGCACCCGCGAAGTACGCCCGCAGCTCGGCCACGACCTGCCGGGACAGCGGATCGCCCGGCTCCTCGACGGCCGTGTCCACCCGACCGAAGTGGGCTCCGCACACACTCGTGCCATCGGTGGCCACGGAGAATTCCCCGATCGGCGAGTCGAGCACAGTCCAGCGCACAAACCCATTGTCCCCCGCGACGAGGCAAAGTTCCGCTGCCGCTCGGCGTCTGAACTACGGAGGTGGGCGGTGGCGGAGGTCGACGGGGAATTCACCACGTTCGTTGAGGAGCGGGGTGCCGCCCTGCTGCGCGTCGCGTACGCGCTGGCCGGGAACCAGCACGCGGCGGAGGACCTGCTGCAGAACGCGCTGGCGAAGGCGTACGCCCGCTGGCCGCGGATCAGGGGCGATGCCGAGCCGTACGTCAAACGCATCCTCTACCACGATCAGGTGTCCGGCTGGCGACGACGAGCGCGGCGCAGTGAGGTGCCCGTGGCCCAGGTGCCGGAGCTGGCGGCAGCCGACGACGACGGCAGCGAAACGGATCTGCGCCTGCTGCTGCTGGAGGCTCTGCGGGCGCTGCCGCCACGGCAACGGGCCGTGCTGACGCTGCGCTACCTGGAGGACCTGAGCGTCGAGCAGACCGCGGCACTCCTCGGCTGCCGGGCCGGAACGGTCGCCAGCCAGAGCTCCCGGGCGCTGGCCCGGCTCCGACGCCTGGTGCCGGGGTTGGACGAGCTGACCGACCGCCCGGGGGTGACGCGATGACCACGCATCTGGACGAGATGCTCCGCCGGGCCGTCCGCGACCTCGCCAACGGCGCCGCACCCGCTCCGGGCCTCGCCGGCCAGGCGCTCAGCCGGGGTCGCCGGCTGCGCCGTCAGCGTCGACTGGTCATCAGCGCGGCGGCAATGGTCGCGATCGTCGCGACGGCTGTGCCATTCGTGCTGCTCCGACCCCGACCGGCCCCGAACCCGGCGACGCCGCCCCCGACCGTGACTCCCTCACCCTCGATCACGGCGTCGCCCTCGATCCGGCCCACCCCGGGAGCGAACTGGGCTGCCGCGCCGCTGGTGCTGCCCGGTAACTGGGTGGTGACCCGGGCACAGTTCGCCGGCGGGTCGGGCGGCGGATTCCTGCTGGACCGGAGCCGGGGCCGCTACGTCCCCACCGACCGCTACGACGGCATCTACCCGGCACCGACCGGGTCGCTGGTGGCGGTCGTCGAGGAGGACCGTCCACGCGAGGTCGGCCTCGTCGACATGGCGACCGGGAAGACCCGCTGGCACGAGGTCGGCCGTGCGCTGAACCGCCCGACCTGGTCACCGGACGGTCGCCGCCTCCTGTTCACCACCACCGCGCTGGACCACTTCGGCTTCGTCGTGGTCGAGCGGGACGGCACGAAGCGTACCCACGAGGTGTCCCGGAAGAATTACTTCTGCACCGACCAGTGCTCCTTCGTCTGGACCCGGGACGGCCGGGAGGTGGCACTGCCACAGACCGCCCAGGGCAAGCCACGGTCCGAGGCGGTCCGGCACCCCCGAAGTGGCGTGCAGATGTTCTCCGCCGACGACGGACGACCGACCCGGTCGGAGCCGCTACCTGGCGATCCCGCCGGACCGTGGGCCTGGTCGCCGGACGGGCGCCTGGTCGTCGTGCAGGGCCAACAGGAGCCGCTGCTGGTGGAGACCGTCACCGGGCGGGTCGTCAATCCGCTGCCGGTCGCCGACGCCGCCTGGGTCGAAGACGACCGACTGCTCTACCGGCAGCCGTACCAGGGTGACGTCGTGCTGGCCGACACGACGGGGCGCGAACTCGTCCGCCAGCCGCTGCCCGAACAGCTGTCCGAGTTGGAGGTGAGCATGGCGCCTCGTTGAGCCGATCGACCGTTCATCGGCGTTGCGCGGCGTCGATACCGTGCAGGTCGTGGCCACGGGGACGCTCATCTTTCTGATCATCGGTGGGGCCGGCGTCGCGGTGCTGGCGCTCGCCCTGCTCGGTAGCGGGCTGCTCCACTTCGGACACCCGGACGTGGACGGCCCGATCTCCACCGAGACGGTCGCCGGCTTCGCCGGAGCGTTCGGCTTCGGCGGAGCGATCGTGAACGAGTTGCTGGGTGCCCGTACCCCCGGGATGATCGCGGGCGCGGCGGCCGGCGGTGTGCTCGCGGCCGTGCCCACCGCGTGGCTGGCGTCGCGCTTCAGTCGGGCGGCGCGCAACATGCGCACCGACGCCACCCCCACCCGCGACGACCTGGTCGGCGCGCTCGGCCTGGTCGTCACGCCGGTACCCCTCAACGGGTACGGCGAGGTGCGGGTACGCGTCGCCGGCCAGCCGATCAAGCTCAACGCCCGCGCCGACCAGCCGATCCCGCTCGGCGCGCAGGTCTTCGTCGTGCAGGCGCTGAGTGAGACAAGCGTGCACGTCGAGACGTACTGATTCCTTCTCGTAGACAGGACCCCCCTTCATGCCCCTGTTGATAGCTGTCGTGGGCGCGGTCGTCCTCGCGCTCGTCCTGGTGTTGTTCGTGCTGTCCCGGATCAAGGTGGCCGGGCCGAATGAGGCATTCATCGTCACGGGCCGCAAGGGACGCACCACGCACACCGCCGACGGCGGCCGGTCGACCGACACCTCCGGGCAGAAGGTGGTGCTCGGCGCCTCGGTCTTCGTGCTCCCGGTGGTGCAGAAGCTCCAGTCGCTCGACCTGTCCAGCCGACGGATCGACGTCGGCATCCGGGGCGCGGTCAGCAAGCAGGGCATCCGTGCCGACCTGCACGGCGTGGCGATCGTCAAGGTCGGCGGCACCGAGGACGCGATCCGGGCGGCCGCCCAGCGGTTCCTGCACCAACAGGACGAGATCGACAATTTCACCCGGGAGGTGCTGGCGGGCGCGCTGCGTTCGATCGTCGGCCGGCTCACCGTCGAGGAGGTCATCCGGGACCGGGCGGCGTTCGCCAGCGCCGTGGCCGAGGAGGCCGAGCACTCGATGACCAACCAGGGTCTGGTGCTCGACACCTTCCAACTCCAGGACATCCTCGCCGAGGGCTCCTACCTGCAGGACCTGGGCCGCCCCGAGGCCGCCCGGGTGCTCAAGGACGCGGCCATCGCCGAGGCGCGGGCCCGGCAGCAGGCCGAGCAGGAGCGGCTGCTCGCCGAGGAGGCCATCGCCGAGGCGAACCGCAACCTGGCCCTCAAGCAGGCCGGCATCCAGGCGGAGATCGACGCGGCGAAGGCCAGGTCGGCCGCGGCCGGGCCGCTCGCCCAGGCGGAACGGGACCAGGCCATCCTCTCCGAGCAGCAGAAGGTGGCCGAGCGCAACGCCGAGCTGAAGCAGCGCCAACTGGACACCGAGGTGCGCAAGCCGGCCGACGCCGCCCGGTACAAGGTGGAGCAGGAGGCCGAGGCGGCCCGCAACGCGGCGGTGCTCAGCGCGGACGCGCAGCGCCAGGCCGTCATCGCCGCCGCGCAGGCTTCCGCCGAGCAGGCGCGGCTCACCGGTGAGGGCGAGCGGGCCCGACGGGCGGCCCTCGCCGAGGCGAACGCGATCGAGGGCGCCAAGGAGGGTGAGGCCGAGCAGCGGCGGCGCTCCGCGATCGCCGAGGCCGTCGAGCGCGAGGGTCAGGCCGAGGCGGCGGCCATCCTGGCCCGGGGTGGGGCCGAGGCCGACGCGATGGCGCGCAAGGCCGAGGCGTTCGCCGCGTACGGCGAGGCCGCGGTGCTGGACCTGCTGGTCAAGGTCCTGCCGCAGGTCGTCGAGGCGGCCAGCGCTCCAATCGGGGCGATCGACAAGATGACGGTCATCTCCACCGACGGCGCGTCGTCGCTGACGAAGTCGGTGGCCGGCAACGTGGCGCAGGGTCTGCAGCTCGGCAGCGACCTCACCGGCATCGACCTGGCTGGCCTGCTGGCCCGCCTCGGCTCGGCATCCACGAACGGAGCAACCAAGCCCACCCTCGACGCCTGAGGCGTAAGGAAGGGCCCCCTGTTATCGCCTGGCGTTGTATAGGGGGCCCTTCCTTTCGCTTTGCCGGCGCTCGGTGGGCTCGGCGCGACAGGGGCGGGGCAGGGTTAGGGGATCAGGCCTTCGGCGCGGGCCCAGCGGAGCAGCTCCGCCTCGGCGGCGTCGCGGTCCAGGGGGCCGTGCTCCAGGCGTTGTTCCTTGAGGTGCTTCCAGGCCCGCCCGACGATCGGCCCCGGAGGTACGCCGAGCAGCTCCATGATCGCGTTGCCGTCGAGGTCGGGGCGTACCCGGGCCAGATCCTCATCGGCGGCGATCCGGGCGATCCGCTCCTCCAGCGCGTCGTAGTCGGCGGCGAGCTGGGCCGCCTTGCGACGGTTGCGGGTCGTGCAGTCCGAGCGGGTCAGCTTGTGCAGCCGGGGCAGCAGGTCACCGGCGTCGGCGACGTAACGGCGCACCGCCGAGTCGGTCCACTCGCCCCGGCCGTACCCGTAGAAGCGCAGGTGCAGCGCGACCAGCGCGGTCACCTTCGCGGTGATCTCCTTGGGGTACCGCATCGCCTTCATCCGGGCCTTGGTCAGCCGGGCGCCGACCACCTCGTGGTGGTGGAAACTGACCCGGCCGTCGGACCCGACGGCCTTCGTCGCCGGTTTGCCCGCGTCGTGCATGAGGGCGGCCATCCGCAGGACGAAGTCGCAGCCCTCCTCCTCGTAGGAGACCGCGTTCTCGACCACCGTCAGCGTGTGCTCGTAGACGTCCTTGTGCTGGGCGTGCTCGTCGATCTCCAGCTTCAGCCCGGTCAGCTCCGGCAGGAACCGTTCGGCCAGACCGGTGTCGACCAGCAGACGCAGCCCGGTGATCGGGTCCGCGCCGCAGAGCAGCTTGGTGAACTCGTCACGGATCCGCTCGGCGGTGATCCGGTCCAGGTCGGCGGCCATCTCGGTCATCGCGACGTGCACGTCCGGGTGGACGGCGAAGCGCAGTTGGGCGGCGAACCGGGCGGCCCGCAGCATGCGCAGCGGGTCGTCGCCGAAGGATTCCCGCGGGGTGCTGGGGGTACGGATGACCTGCGCCGAAAGGTCGGCCAGCCCACCGTGCGGATCGGTGAAGCGGTGGTCCGGCAGGCTGACCGCCATCGCGTTGATGGTGAAGTCGCGCCGCTTCAGGTCCTCGTCGAGGCTGGTGCCGTACACCACCACCGGGTTGCGGCTGACCTGGTCGTACGACTCGGCGCGGAAGGTGGTGACCTCCAGCCGGAGGCCGTCGCGCTGGGCGCCGATGGTGCCGAACTCGCGGCCGGTCTCCCAGATCGACTCGGCCCAGCCCTTGATGATCCGCAGCGTCTCGTCGGGGTGGGCGTCGGTGCAGAAGTCGAGGTCGTCGCCGAGTCGGCCGAGCAGCGCGTCGCGTACCGAACCGCCCACCAGGTGTAGCTCGTGGCCGGCACGGACGAAACGGCGGCCCAGCTCGTCGGCGACCGGGGAGACCCGGAGCAGTTCGGCGACGGCGTTGCGCTGCGCGGCGGTGAGGTCGCGGCGGTCGGCGGCGTGGGGAGCGGAGGCTTCGGACATGGGATCGCCAGCCTATCGGGCCGGGGTGTGATCCGATCCGCCGGGCGCGGGTAACGGGTGCGGGTTGACTAAGGTCTGTGACGTGCGGGTCGGTGCCCGGCTCGACGTACCCCTGGGAGGCTGGAGATGAGCGGCGGGCTCTACCGCAGCGCGAACGCCGCGCGGGACGGTGGTGCGGGAGCCAACATCCGCCCCTCCGACGGCGCCACCTTCATCTCCGCCGAGCCGCTGAACCAGCCGGCCATGGAGTCGACCGCTCCGCCGCAGGAACAGGTGGGCGAGACGAGCGCCGCGGCCAACAGCGCGGTGATGGCGATCGGGAGCCTGGTCAGCCGGGGTACGGGCTTCCTGCGCACGCTCGCGCTGACCGCCGCGCTCGGCGGCGCGCTGGTAGGTGACGCCTACACGACCGCCCAGATCCTGCCCGGGATGGTGTACGAGTTCCTGCTCGGCGGCATCCTCACCAGTGTCCTGATCCCGGTGCTGGTCCGCCGCCGCAAGATCGACAGCGACGGCGGACAGGCGTACGCCCAGCGGTTGCTGACCCTCGCGGTGCTGGCGCTGGCCGCGGCGGCGCTGGTGGCGGTGGCCTTCGCCTCCGTGCTGACCTCGCTCTACGCGAGCAAGAAGACCGGGGCGGACTTCCGGGATCTGGTCACGGCGCTGTCGTACCTGATGTTGCCGATGATCTTCTTCACCGGTCTCAGCGCCCTGATCAGCGCGGTGCTCAACACTCGGGGGCACTTCGCCGCGCCGATGTGGGCGCCGATCCTGAACAACATCGTGGTGATCGCCACGGCGGGCCTCTACATCGCGATCTTCGGCGCGACGATCGTCAAGCCGGACGAGATGACCACCGGCCGGATCCTGCTGATCGGCGGCGGCACCCTGGTCGGTGTCGCCATCCAGGCCGCCGGACTGCTGCCGGCCCTGCGCAAGGTCGGCTTCCGCTGGAAGCTCCGATTCGACTTCCGCACCCTCGGACTGCGTGAGCTGGGCCGCCTGGGCGGCTGGATGTTCTGCTACGTCGCGGTCAGCCAGGTCGGCCTGATCGTGCTGTTCAACCTGCTGAACAGGGCGGGCAAGGAGAACGCCGCCGGTCCGCTGATCTACAACAACGTGTTCCTGCTGCTGATGATGGCGCACGGCATCATCGCCGTCTCGATCATCACGGCGTTGATGCCCCGGATGAGCGCGGCGGCCGCCGACGGCCGCTACGCCGACGTCGCCGCCGACCTGTCCCGGGGCACCCGCACGGTCTCGGCGGTGCTCGCCCCGATCGCGGTCTGCTACGCGGTGCTGGCCACCCCGCTGGCCGTGACGCTGTTCCGGTACGGCGCGTTCACCGACGAGAACGCCGCCGACACCTCACTGGTGCTGCTCCTCGCGGCCCTGGCACTGGTGCCGTTCGCGATCAGCCAGCTCTTCACCTTCGCCTTCTACGCCCTGCCGGACACCCGCACCCCGGCGCTGATCAACATTCCCGTGGTCGCGCTGCGGATCGGCGTGCAGGTGGTGCTCTACGTCGCCTTCGCCGCGCACTTCGCGGCGGCCGGGATGATGATCGGTAACGCCGTGTCCTACCTGGCGGCGGCGTTCGCCTCCGCGTGGCTGCTGCGCCCCCGGATCGGCCGGATCGGGATGGGCGCCATCCTGCGTACGCTCGGCCGGGTCCTCGTGGCCGCGTTGGGGGCCGCCCTGGTCGGCCTGCTCGTGGTGAGCCTGCTGCCCGGCGGCGACACGCCGAGCTGGATACAGGCCGTCCTTCAGCTCGTGATCGGTGGCGCCGTGATCGGCGGGACTTACCTCGGGCTCGCCATGGCGCTGCGGATCGGAGAGATCACCGAGGTTGTCGGCATGGTCCGTCGGCGTCTCGGTCGTTGAGCCACACCCACAGTCTCGGCCACACGGAACGTGACCGGCGATCACCAGCCTGGGGATGTCCCTGTGGATAACTCCGCGATTCACCGGTCAGCCGCCGGATCGGCCTGTGGATAACCAGCCGTACGGCTGAGCGTAGGCGTCCGATCGGCGGGAAACCGGCTGGTGGACGAGGGCGGCACGCCCGGCCCGGCCCCGACGTCGGTCACTTGTGGTGAAGCCGTAGATTAGCTAGTACATGTGCCAGCAACGTGGCTGACAACGGTCGTAACCGGACGACTTCCCCGATCCCCGGCACCCCGCCGGGTACGGCAAGAAGATGACATGTCGGGGAGACGGGCAACCCGGGTAAGGTCGCTCTCGACGGGTACGGCAGGCGCCGACACCGGTTGGCCGGTTCCTTCAACGGCAGAGCGGGAAGCCACATGCCCAGCAGTACGGGTCCATCGATCGACACGATCACCGAGGGAGGACGGGTGACCCAGGTCGGCGAGGGTCAGGAGGCGGACGAGAGCGCTCCTCCGATCATGACCTTCGGTGCTCCCACGGCCGGTGAGATCCTCGCCGAGCGTTACGAGCTGGTCGAGCACATCAACAACGACAGCGCGGGTCGGCTGGTCTGGCGCGGGGTCGACGTCATCCTGCGCCGCCCTGTCGCGGTGGTGCTGCGCTACCCGGGTGGCGACTCCGCCACCGAGATGCTTCAGGCGGCCGTCGCGGCCAGCCGGGTCATCCACCCCAACCTCGTCGGCGTGTACGACGCCATCGACGAGGCCGAGCGGGCGTACGTGGTCCGCGAGTGGGTGGACGGGCAGTCGCTGCGCGATCTGGCCGCCGATGGTCCGCTGGACCCGGCTCGCGCCACCGCTGTCGGCAACGCCGTCGCCAGCGCGCTGGCCGCGGTGCACGCCACCGGCATGGTGCACGGCAACGTCCACCCCGGCACCGTCATGATCAGCGATGATGGCCGCGTGGTCCTGGCCGACGCCCGCACCGACGGCGACGACAGCCAGGAGAGCGACATCCGGGCGGTCGGCGGCGTCCTCTACTTCGCGCTGACCGGTCACTGGCCGCACACCGAGGCGCCGCTGCGCGGGGCCACCGCCGGTCACGGGCGGGCCGCCATCCCCGACGCCGTCCGGGACGCCGGAGCCGCCCTCGCGGCGCCCCGCCAGGTGCGGGCCGGTGTGCCCGCGTACCTGGACGACCTGACGATGGACCTGCTCGACGCCGACATCGCGCCGCCGTCGTCCGACGTGCTGGCGGCCGAGTTGGCCCGGCTGGACGTGCCGGCCGAGGAGGAGCACTACCTCGACAACGGCGGGCCGCTGCGGTTCACCGCCGAGACCGGGGAAGAGCCGTCGCCGCTGGCCGCCGCGGGCGGTCGCAAGGTCGCCATCGGCATCGCCGGTCTGCTGGCGGTCGCGCTGGTCGGCCTGCTCATCGGCATCAGCGCGCTCGGCGGTGACGACAAGGACCCGCAGGAGACCGCCGGGGCGACGCCGAGTGCCAGCGCTCCGGCCGGCGAGGCCACCCCGGCCGCCGCCACGGTGCGCAATCTCAAGGTGCAGGACATCCGGATCATCGACCCGGACAGCGCCCCGCGGGACGAGCTCGACGGCGCCAAGAAGATGACCGATGGCGACAACGACAAGGGTTGGGAGACCGACCGCTACCCGAACGCCACGTACGGCAACCTCAAGTCCGGCATGGGTGTCTGGCTCGACCTGGGCGCCCCGCACACGGTGAAGTCGGTACAGGCCGTGCTCTCCGGTCGAGGCGCCACCGCGAAGCTGCTCGCCG
Organism: Micromonospora sp. NPDC049662; assembly: GCF_040675055.1. Lineage (NCBI taxonomy): Bacteria > Bacillati > Actinomycetota > Actinomycetes > Micromonosporales > Micromonosporaceae > Micromonospora > Micromonospora sp. NPDC049662. The sequence continues at coordinate 176,953 of NZ_JBFAOC010000004.1, read as the reverse complement.
GCACGACGACCTACCCGGCGACCTCCAACGGCGACAAGTCGATGGTGTCGAACTACAAGACGGAGATCGGTGTCCTCAAGGAGCACGACGGCACCACGATGACCTTCAACGGGTTCGACGCCGACCAGAAGTACCGGTACCTGCTGCTCTGGTTCACCGAGTTGCCGCCCAACGGCGACGACGGCGGCTTCAAGCTGGGAGTGCAGGAGATCACGGTCCAGGGTTCGTGAGCCGCACGGCACGCCCCGGACACCGCATCAGCCGGACGCGGTGATGGACGGGCGCGACGCGGCAACGGATCTGGAGCTGCTGCGCGCCCACGTCGCCGGCGACCGGGACGCCTTCGCGGCCCTGTTCCACCGGCACCGCGATCGGCTCTGGGCGGTGGCCCTGCGGACCCTCGGCGACCGTGAGGAGGCCGCCGACGCGCTCCAGGACGCCCTGCTGTCGGCGCACCGCGCGGCGGCCCGCTTCCGTGGTGACTCCGCCGTCACCACGTGGCTGCACCGGATCGTGGTGAACGCCTGCCTGGACCGCATCCGCCGCCGGCAGGCGCACCCCACGGTGCCGCTGCCCGACGGCAACCGGGCCGACGGGTCGGGCACCGGCGGCGTCGAGCCGGCCGCGCCCGTGCAGGACCACGACACCGCGCTCGTCGTTCGCGCGGCGCTCGCCGCGCTTCCGGTCGAGCAGCGGGCCGCCCTGGTACTGGTGGATGTGCAGGGCTACCCGGTGGCCGAGGTGGCCCGCATCCTCGGGGTCGCCGAGGGGACGGTGAAGAGCCGGTGCGCCCGGGGCCGGGCCCGGTTGGCGGTGCTGCTCGGGCACCTCCGCCCCCCGCCGACGCGCCCCGGACCGGTCGAACCGGACGTGCCCGACGTCACGACGGGGAACCCACGCCCGGCCGAGGGCGTCGGATCGGGGTCGGTTCGCATCCGGCAGGACGCCAATCAGGAGGACACGTGACGACCGAGGAGTTCCGGGAGGTCGACGCCGACCTGCTCGCTGACTACCTCGGCGGAGCGTTGGACGGCACCCCGCAGCAGGCCCGGATCGCCGAACTGGTGTCCACGGACCCGGCCTGGGCTGAGGCGTACGCGCTGCTGGCCTCCGCGGTGACGCAGGTCCGCAGCGACCTGACCCGGTGGGCCGAGCCCGCACCGGAGCTGCCGTCCGCCGTGGCCGAACGAATCGCCGCCGCGCTGGTGGCGGCGGACACCCCGCCGGCCGACGCCACACCGGTGACCGTGCCGGCGCAGGGTGGACGTCGGCCCACCACCTCGTTCCCCGCCGAGTCGGGGCGCGGCCCCACCGGCCCGGGTCGTCGGCGGCGTCGCTGGGTCCGCGCCGCCACCCCGGTGGCCGTCGCGGCCGCCGCCGTCGTCGCGGTCGGTCTGGGGCTCAGTCACCTCTCGACCAACACCGCGGACAGCGGTGCCATGGAGCGTCCGGTCAACGCGCCTCGTGACCTCGCCGCCGGCGGGACGGTCCGCACGTCCGGCCCGACCCTGCACAGCGGTACCGACTACACCCCGCAGAGCCTCGGCGGCACGCCGAGCCCGTCGTCCCCGTTGCTGGGTTCGAGCGGCAGTGGCCCCCGTGAGCAGCCCGGGGCGGACACCGGAGGTGAGCGACGACCTTCCCCCGACGGGTCGAATCAGCTCGCCCGGCTCACCACCGAGGCCGCGTTGAGCACGTGCCTGTCGTCCGTGGCGGCGGAGCACGGCTCGGGTCCACTCGCCGTCGAAATGATCGACTACGCGCGGTTCCAGGGCGAGCAGGCGCTCGTCATCCGGTTCACCGACGCGACCGGATCGCGCTGGGCCTGGGTGAGCGGCGCCGAGTGCGGCGTACCCGGGTCCGGCTCGGACAGCCGGTATTCCGCGCGGGTAGGGTGAATCCGCAGCACGATGAGCGTCCACGTGACCTGACCCACCGGTTGCCCGGTTCGGGAATCCCCGCTTCGTACGATGACGTTCTGGAAGTCAGCTGCCGGCACCCCCCAGGCGTCGGCACTCGGATCAGCATCGGTGCGCGCGCCGACGCCGAACACACACAACTCGGGAGACGGCAGTGGACGAGGTCCGCAACCTGATCATCATCGGCTCCGGCCCGGCCGGTTACACGGCGGCGGTCTACGCGGCGCGCGCCAACCTCAAGCCGCTGATCATCGAGGGCTCGCAGTCCGGCGGCGCGCTGATGACCACGACCGAGGTGGAGAACTTCCCCGGCTTCGCCGACGGCATCCTCGGCCCCGAGCTGATGGACAACATGCGCAAGCAGGCCGAGCGGTTCGGCGCCGAGTTCCTGACCGACGACGTGACGCGGGTCGAGCTGGTCGACACCGGCGACGCCGGCTCGGGCGCGACGAGCACCGTGTGGGTCGGCGAGACCGCCTACCGCGCCCGCGCCGTGATCCTCTCCACCGGTTCGGCCTGGCGTCCGCTGGGCGTGCCGGGCGAGCAGGAGTACCTGGGCCACGGTGTTTCCTCGTGCGCCACCTGTGACGGCTTCTTCTTCCGCAACCAGCACATCGTCGTCGTCGGCGGTGGTGACTCGGCGATGGAGGAGGCCAGCTTCCTCACCCGCTTCGCCGACTCGGTGACCATCATCCACCGACGCGACTCCTTCCGGGCCAGCAAGATCATGGCCGACCGGGCGCTGAGCAACGAGAAGATCAAGGTCGAGTGGAACAGCACCGTCGAAGAGGTCCTGGGCGCTGACGGCAAGGTCACCGGCGTACGGGTCCGCAACGTACACAGCGGCGAGACCAAGGTGCTGGACGTGACCGGCGTGTTCGTGGCCATCGGCCACGACCCCCGCAGTGAGCTGTTCCAGGGCCAGGTCGAGCTGGACGACGAGGGCTACGTGAAGGTCCAGGCCCCCAGCACCCGGACGAGCGTGCCCGGCGTCTTCGCCGCCGGTGACGTGGTCGACCACACCTACCGCCAGGCGATCACCGCGGCCGGCACCGGCTGTGCCGCCGCGCTCGACGCCGAGCGGTTCATCGCGACGCTCAGCTGAAACAGGAAACACATCCCGGAGGAGGGCAATAGTGGGAAATACCAAGGCGGTCACGGACGCGAGTTTCGTCGCCGACGTGCTGCAGGCCGACAAGCCGGTGCTGGTGGACTTCTGGGCCGAGTGGTGCGGGCCGTGCCGTAAGGTGTCGCCGCTGCTCGAGGAGATCGCGGGCGAGATGGGCGACCAGGTCACCATCGTGAAGCTCAACATCGACGAGAACCCGGAGACCGCCCGGGCCTACCGGGTCATGTCGGTGCCGACCCTCACCGTCTTCAAGAACGGCCAGCCCGTGCAGTCGATCGCCGGCGCCAAGCCGAAGGGTGAGCTGGTCCGGCTCATCGAGTCGGCCCTCTGATCAGCGCAGACACCACCGAACCCCGTGCCCGCTCGTCGGGTGCGGGGTTCGGTGTTTTTCCCGGCCCGAGCCCGTCACCGGTCCGGAACGCATAGCCTCAAGCTCAGGGCCGCCGCCCGGCCAGCCAGACTCGTGCAGAGGGGGTCGTGCGTGCGTCCGATCCGACCCGGAGACCGGGGACCTGCGGTCACGGAGATCCGTACCATCCTCACCGGCCTCGACCTACTCGCCGCCGCCGGCCCGCACAGCGACGAGTTCGACCTGGACACCGAACGCGCGGTCCGCGCGTTCCAGCAGTCGCGGGGGCTCAGCGTGGACGGCCGGGTCGGCTCGGAGACCTGGGGCGCGCTGGAGGCCGCACGCTGGCGACTCGGTGCCCGCACCCTCTACCACGCGGTCCCCGAGCCGCTCACCGGCGAGGATGTCCGGTCGCTGCAGGAACGGCTGCTGGAGATGGGGTACGACGTCGGCCGCGCCGACGCCATCTACGGCATCCGGACGTCCCGGGCCGTGGCCCAGTTCCAGCGCGAGGTGGGTCTCACGCCCGACGGCTCCTGCGGCCCGCACACGATGGACGCGCTGCGCCGGATCGGTCGCAAGGTCGTCGGCGGTCGCCCCCAGTGGTTGCGCGAGTCCGACGCGATCCGCCAGTCCGGACCGGCGCTGGTCGGTAAGACGGTGGTCATCGACCCCGGCCACGGTGGCACCGACCCCGGGATGGTGGTGCCGGACGGCCCGCTGCGCTGGACGGAGGCCGACCTCGTGCACGACCTGGCGAGCCGGCTGGAGGGACGACTCGCAGCGTCCGGGGTCCGGGTTCAGCTCACCCGGGGTCCGGCGCCCGACGCGTGCCTGCCGGACACCGACCGGGCGTTGCTGGCGAATTCGCTCGGTGCCGACGTGTTCATCTCCCTGCACCTCGACGGGCACGCCAACCCGGACGCGGAGGGGGTGGCGACCTACCACTACGGCACCGACAACGGGGTGACCTCGGCGACCGGTGAACGGTTGGCGGGTCTGGTGCAGCGGGAGATCGTGGCGCGGACCGGGCTGCGGGACTGCCGTACGCACGCCAAGGCGTGGGACCTGCTGCGACTGACGAGGATGCCGGCGGTCCGGGTCGAGGTCGGCTACCTCACCTCGCCCGTGGACCGCGCCCGGCTCGTCGATCCCCGCTTCCGCGACCGGGTGGTGGAGGCGATCGTTGCCGCCGTCCAGCGGATGTACTACCCGATCGAGCGGGACGTGCCGACCGGCTCGCTCGACGTCAGCGAACTGCGTGCGGTCGTGGCCGCCGGCACCGTGGTCGACTGATCCCGCTCAGCCACCGGTGGAGCGGGTGGCCGGGGCGGGCCGGACCGGCCGGAGCAGCGTCTCCGGGCTCATCGAGCCAAGCAGCTTCTCCAGCGCGTATTCGACGTCGGACTTCCAGCTCAGCGCGGTACGCAGTTCGAGGCGCAGCCGGGGAAAACGGGGATGCGGACGTACCGTCTTGAAGCCGACGGAGAGGAAGAAGTCGGCCGGTGCCACGCAGCCGCCGGCCGGATCGTCGGCGTCACCGAACTTGGCGTCGCCGAACGCCTCGATCGCCTTGATGCCACGCTTCGTCAGGTCCCGTGCGACACCCTGCACCAACATCCGGCCCAACCCGCCCCCGGCGAACGCGGCGACCACGTTGGCGGTCATCAACAGCGCGGCATCGGCCGAGACCGGCGACGTCGGGAACGCCATCGAGCGGGGAACGTAGGCGGGTGGCGCGTACATCACGAAGCCCGCCGGCATCCCGTCGACGTACGCGAGCTTGCCGCAGGACCCCCACTCCAGCAGGGTCTGGGAGACCCACGCCTCCTTCTCCAGGCCCGGGTCACCGGCGGCGCACGCCCGGTCCGCGGAGACCGGATCAAGCTCCCAGTAGACGCACTGGCGGCAGGGGCGCGGAAGATCCTCCAGCGTGTCGAGGGTCAGGCTGACCAGACGTCGCGACATATGGCGCATCCCCACAATAGGCTCGGTGGTGAGACCGGCACGGAACGACAGCGCCGCCTTCCTGCCCCCGACGAGCGATCGTACGCCGCCGATCGACCGTACGGGAGGGGATGCGCAGATCCCCACCCCCGGCCGCAGGGTCCGCCATGTGGTCGATCCGTTCCGGCACGGCGGCAACCAGGCCTCGGCGGACTAGGATCGACAATCGGTGTGCCGCCGCCATGGACACGAGCAGGCGGGGTACCCGGGGCGGTAGCCACCCGAGCAGTGATCGAGGTGAGGTCATGACCGGCACGACACTCGACGACTACACCGACCGGTATGCCCGGCGCGTGCGCGGGATGACCGCCTCCGAGATCCGAGCACTCTTCGCGGTGGCCAGTCGACCGGAGGTCGTGTCGCTCGCCGGCGGCGCCCCGTACATCGCCGCGCTGCCGCTCGACGCGGTCGGCGAGATGCTGGGCAGGCTCGGCTCCGAGCACGGGGTCACCACCCTCCAGTACGGCATCGGCCAGGGCACCCTGGAGCTGCGCGAGCGGATCTGCGAGGTGATGGCCCTCTCCGGCATCGACGCCGCGTGCGGCGCCTCCCCCGAGGACGTGGTGGTCACGGTCGGCGGTCAACAGGCGCTCGACCTGGTCGCCCGGCTCTTCCTCGACCCAGGCGACGTGGTGCTCGCCGAGGGCCCGACCTACGTGGGCGCGCTCGGGGTGTTCCAGGCCGCCCAGGCACAGGTGGCGCACGTGCCGATGGACGCCGACGGGCTGATTCCCGAGGCGCTGGAGACGGCCATCGCCGACCTCGCCCGGGCCGGCCGACGCGTCAAGTTCCTCTACACGATCCCGACCTACCAGAACCCGGCTGGCGTGACGCTCAGCGAGGAACGCCGCGAGCGCGTACTCGACATCTGCGAACGCGCCGGCCTGCTCGTGGTCGAGGACGACCCGTACGGCCAACTGGGTTTCGAGGGTGAGGCCCCGGCGCCGCTGCGGGCCCGGCGGCGCGACGGCGTCTTCTACATCAGCACCTTCTCCAAGACGTTCGCTCCCGGCCTGCGGGTGGGCTGGATCCTGGCGCCGCACGCGGTCCGCGACAAGATCGTCATCGCCAGTGAGGCGCAGATCCTCTGCCCCAGCGTCTACGCCCAGTCCGCCGTCTCCACCTACCTGGGCACGATGCCGTGGCGGCAGCAGCTCAAGGTCTACCGCGAGGTCTACCGGGAACGCCGTGACGCCCTGCTCGACGCGTTGGCCGATCTGATGCCCGAGGGCACCAGCTGGACCACCCCGGCCGGCGGGCTCTTCGTCTGGGCCACCCTGCCCGAGGGCCTGGACTCCAAGGCCATGATGCCGCGCGCCATCGCCGCCCGGGTCGCCTACGTGCCCGGCACCGGCTTCTACGCCGACGGCACGGGCACCGACGCGATGCGGCTGAACTTCAGCTTCCCGCCTCCGGAGCGCATCCGCGAGGGCGTACGCCGGTTGGCGGGCGTCATGGAGCAGGAACTCGCGACGCGGCGCGTCTTCGGTGCCGTCGGCGGTGTCGCCGGCCGCCGCGGCCGGCCCGGCTCCGACGTGCCGGGTCCCGACTTGGCATGATGCCGGCATGGGTACGACCGCTGCCGAGCGCTTCTCCGTGACCGATTCCGCCGTCGCGGCCGACCTGCGAGTGCTGGTCCTCGCGGGCGGACTCTCCTACGAGCGGGACGTGTCGTTGCGCTCCGGTCGGCGCGTGCTCGACGCCCTGCGCGCCGTCGGCGTCGACGCCGAACTGCGGGATGCCGACGTGGCCCTCCTGCCGTCCCTGACCACCGATCCGCCGGACGCCGTCGTGATCGCTCTGCACGGCGCGACCGGCGAGGACGGCTCACTGCGAGGAGTGCTGGACCTGTGCGGCATCCCGTACGTCGGCTGCGACGCCCGGTCCTCCCGGCTCGCCTGGGACAAGCCCTCGGCGAAGGCGGTGCTCCGCGAAGCTGGCATCCCCACCCCCGACTGGGTGGCCCTGCCGCACGACCGTTTCTCCGAACTCGGGGCGGTCGCCGTGCTGGACCGCATCGCCGACCGGCTCGGCCTGCCGTTGATGGTCAAGCCGGCGCAGGGTGGCTCCGGTCTGGGCGCCGCCGTGGTCCGGGACGCCGCGTCCCTCCCGGCCGCGATGGTCGGTTGCTTCGCGTACGACCCGACGGCCCTCGTCGAGCGGTACGTGCCCGGGATCGACGTGGCGGTCTCCGTGATCGACCTGGGAGACGGTCCGCAGGCGCTGCCACCGGTGGAGATCGTGCCGCGCAACGGCGTGTACGACTACGCCGCCCGCTACACCGCCGGCCGCACCACCTGGCACGCTCCGGCCCGGTTGGAGCCGGAGGTGGCCGCCTCGGTGGCCGACGTGGCGCTGGCCGCGCACACCGCGCTCGGTCTGCGGGACCTCTCCCGGGTCGACGTGATCGTGGACGCTGAGGGCCGTCCGCACGTGCTGGAGGTCAACGTCTCGCCCGGCATGACGGAGACCTCACTGCTGCCGCTGGCCGTCCAGGCGGCCGGCCTGGACTTCGGCCGCCTGCTCGGCTCACTGGTCAGCCGGGCCGCCGCCCGCCACCCGTCCTGACCCGACCGATCGGGTACCTTCGGGCACCCCTCGTGACACCCTGCACGCCCGTGAACCTGGTCCTCGATCGCGCACGGGGTAGGTGAGCAGGCACCTGGTGGAGAGCCGGAGCGGTACCGGCTGGTGGCGGCGTTCGCGGCGGCCGAGCGCGCTCCAGGCAGCAACCGGTGAGCAGCGTCAGAGATCGTCGGGTTCGTGTCGGCTGATCCGCGTCGCCTGGTCCTCCTGCACGTGGCGGGCAGTCTGCAGGAAGTGAAGGATCGTGGCGAGCTGGTCGAGGCTGTACTCGGCAAGCGCTTGCGCTCCGGCGACACCGACCGGTGCGTATATGTCTCGCTCAGCGGCGCGAGCCGCGTCGGTCGCGGCAACGAGGACGCGTCGTCTGTTGTTCGGGTCGGAGATCCGGTTCGCGAATCCGGTGCGCTCAAGTCGGTCCATGACAGTGGTTGTGGCGGCCGGGCTGAGTTTCAGGGCCTGGCTGAGTTCGCCAGCCGACAGGCAACCCTCGCCGGCCAGAAGCAGGTCCAACGCTCGCAGGTCCGTTCGGTTGAGCTTGAGGGTGGTGGCGGCGGCCTCGTCGAAAGCGTCGAAGCTCTGCTGCAGCAGCCGAAGTTCGGCGGCCACCAAGCCGACCAGTTCATGTTTCGACACTCGAAGACTCCTGCTATCGTAAGGTTCGACCATCGAATAATACTAGAGGGGTGTAGCCATGGCTACCGAAGACCACGAGATCACAGCTCTCTTCCACCGCCTCAAGCAGGCCTGGACGGACAACGACGCTGTCGCCTACGCAGCCTGCTTCACCGAAGACTCCGACTACGTCTCGTACGACGGCACCCGCGCCATCGGGCGAAAGCCGATGCAAAGCGCCCACGACCAGCTCTTCCGGGGCGTGCTCGCCGACTCGGCACTCGTCGGTGACATCGAATCCATTCGCTACCTCAGCCCCGACATCGCCATCGTCCATGGCACCGCCTCGGTCCAGATGCCGTGGCGTTCTCGACTACCGAAAAGGCGCCTGTCCCGCCAGACTCTCGTTGCGGTCCACACGCCCGAGGGATGGCGGTTCACCGCGCTGCACAACGGCCGCGTGCGACCGGTCACCATCCCAGCCCCGGACTCCGTGCCTTCCCGACTCGCCCGAACCATGGTGAGGCTCACCCGTGCGCTCGGCATCGGCAGCAAGGCTGCGGTCCACGCAGATTAGGCAGGCAACCACCTCGACGGAGTCCCGACATGAGGGTCGTGAGTCACCGCCGGCACTACCGAGGCCATTCGGATCTCCGCGATCCGCGCGTCTGACGCTGTAGTCAAGCGTCGCCGTCCGCCCGCGACGGGTCAGCGGGGCGCGGTGTCGAGAGGCGGCTGAGTGTCCAGCGCGAGAGACGTAACTTGGCGGCTCGGGTTTGTCCGGCACCGAGCCGGATGCGAGCGTCGGTGATCTGCTCAGGGCTCGGCGCGCGAGGGCATTTCCGAGCGTTGGTCCGCACCCGGCATTGCCGCCGCCCGCCGCGGCGAGCGTGGGGGTGGCTCGACATCCGGACTGTCGTCCGCCAACCCCCACGCGCAACCGGTGATCAGCGCGGTGCGCTCACGCCGGGCGGGGTGGCTCCGCCGTCGCTGGCGTCGTCGGCGGGGGGCCTCCGCTGGGCTGGGACGACCGGAATCCCCGGTGCCGGATCCTCGGCGTCGCGTTCCGGCTCCGAGGTCGTCGTGCCGTCGGCGACCGACTCGACCGCAGGGGCATCGAGTACCGGGCTGACGGGCGACTTCGGCTCGGACGCTGTGGCGGCTGTCGACCCGTCGGCGTCGTCAGCGACGGCCGTTACCGGGTCGTCGCTGTCCACAGACTGGTCCTCCGCCGCAGCCGGCGACTCGGAACCGAGGTCGCCATCGACGTTGCCGTCTGCGTCCTCGACTGGCTCGGGGATCTCCTCGGCCGCCTCGATGACAGACACGGCGTCATCCTGAGCGGCTGCGGCATGCGCGGCCGCCGCCGCGGACTGGGCCAGCAGACTCGACGGGGCCTGCCACTGGATGCGGGGCGGCTCGGCCAACGGTCGGCCACCGAACTCGGCGAGCCAGGCGGCGACGAGCGCCAGATTCTCCCGCCACTGCTCCTCGGAGATCGGCGGCAGGATGGAGTCCCACAGGGACAGGAAGGTTCCCCGTAGTTGGAGCCGACCGTACGGCCGGGCGAGGAACCACATGTGCAGGTGGGCGGAGCCGTCGCCCCACCGGTTCACGTGCACCCGCGCCACGCCGTCCAGCGACCGGATGGCCCGCTCGAGACGAACCGTCATCACCCCCAGCTCGGCGGCGAGCAGGTTCGGCAGGTCACCCAGGTCCAGGTGGCTCCGCGATTCGAGGATGAGCACCATCGGCAGGCCGGTCGGCCGGTCCATGGCACGGACCCGCCACCGCTCTCCCACCCAGATGTAGGCGTCGTCGGGTGCGTTGCAGGCGGTGCATTCCCGGAGACCCTCGCCCTTGCGGGGCGGTTCGACCGGGACCGGTTCTTCGAGCTGCTTCACCCGCAGCTCGCCCTCGAAGGGAAACGAGGGCCACTGGGTGAAGTCCGGGACTGAGGGAGGGGTGTCGCGCACGACGCTGACCCTAACCGAGTCTGGCACCGCTGTCCCTACCTGTTCGACCGGTTCCAACCGCCACGATCAGCGTCCGACGTCGATCGCCGGGGCCCGTCGTCGTCGGCCGGCGAGTCGATATCCACAGGCTGCCGAGGGCGTCCATACATGCGGTCATCCACAGGCTGTCACCCGCTTTCACGCGGCGTTTCACGTGAAACGGGGGGTGCCTGTGGACAACGGGTGTGGATAACTTTTCGGCCCCTCGATCGTTGCCCGCCCGCCGGCCGGTCGCGCTCAGGACCACCACTCCCGGCGGTGCCGGCATGCGTGGGTGCCCTCGCCCGCCGAGGGGCGTTTCACGTGAAACGCGATGACTTACCCGCGGAGCCGGACGCCGCGACCCGGGCCCCGCAAGCGGTGGCCCGCGCGCCGCCTGAGCGGGTCGCTGCCGCCCTCGGGCGGCAGAGGGGACCTCCCGGCTCACCCGGCCGTCTGGGACGCCCTCGTGGGCCGTGGCGGGTGAACGCGTTCGGCCGGCACCTCGGCGACGCCGGGTCGAGATCCAAGAGCCGCTTCGGGCGCCGGTTTCACGTGAAACGAGGCCGTACGCGCGAGGGCCGCGCCCCCCTGGAGAGGCGCGGCCCTTGACAGAAGGTCGCGGACGTCAGTCCTGCGACCCCTCCTCCGGTACGCCGATGATGCCGACGATCCGTTCCAGATCATCCACGGTGGCGAACTCGATGGTGATCTTGCCCTTGCTCCGACCGATGTCGACCTTCACCCGCGTGTCGAAGCGGTCCGACAGACGGTCAGCGAGATCCGACAGGGCGGGCGCGTGGGGCTTCGGTCGCCGCTTGGCGGCCGGTCCCTTCGCCGGGCCGTCGTTCAGCGTCAGAGCCACGATCTCCTCGGTCGCCCGTACCGACAGCCCTTCGGCGACGATCCGCAACGCCAGCTGTTCCTGGGCCTCGGAGTCGTCGAGGCTGAGCAGAGCGCGGGCATGGCCGGCGGAGAGGATGCCGGCGGCAACCCGGCGCTGCACCTGGGCCGGCAGGTTGAGGAGCCGGATCGTGTTGGAGATCTGCGGCCGGCTGCGGCCGATCCGACGGGCCAGTTCCTCGTGGGTGGCGCCGAACTCCTCCAGCAACTGCTGGTACGCGGCGGCCTCTTCCAGCGGGTTCAGGTTGGCGCGGTGGATGTTCTCCAGCAGCGCGTCCCGGAGCATGGCGTCGTCGCGGGTGTCCCGGACGATGGCCGGGATATTGTCCCGTCCCACCGCCTGGGCCGCGCGCCAACGGCGCTCGCCCATCACCAGCTCGTACTTCTCGTCGTCGAGCTGGCGCACCACGATCGGCTGCAGGAAGCCAACCTCCCGGATGGAGGTCTTCAGCTCCTCCAACGCCTCCTCGTCGAAAACCTGGCGCGGCTGCTTCGGGTTCGGCATGATCGCGTCGACCGGGATCTCCGCGAACCGAGCGCCCGGCACGGGGCTGAGCTCGGGCTCCGGTTGGTGGGCGACGGCGCCTACCGGGGCCGTGTGGAGGGCAGTGGGGGTCACGCCCTCGTCAGCGTCGACGCTCCCGTTCTCCGGCTCGGCAGTCACGGTGCCGGCGGCACCCGGCACGGGCCCGGTCGGGATGAGAGCCCCCAGGCCCCGCCCCAGACCGCCCCGAGGGCGGTTCTTCATGCCACGCCTCCCAGCGACTCGTCCCCACTACGCATTCCGGCCCACCGGCTCCTTGACGCCCCGCTCGGCGATCTCCTGGGCGGCCTCGAAGTAGCTCGTGGCGCCCCGCGAACCGGGATCGTAGGTCATGACCGACTGGCCGTAGCTGGGTGCCTCCGACACCCGCACGTTGCGGGGGATGACCGCCTGGAGCACCTTGTCGCCGAAGTGGTTCCGGACGTCCTGCTCGACCGCGTCCGCGAGGCGGGTACGACGGTCGTACATGGTGAGCAGGATCGTGGAGACGTCGAGCTTCGGGTTGAGGTGTTGCCGTACCAGGTTGATGTTGTTGATCAGCTGGTTGAGGCCTTCCAGCGCGTAGTACTCGCACTGGATCGGAATCAGCACCTCCTGCGCGGCGACCAGGGCGTTGACCGTCAGCAGGCCGAGCGAGGGCGGGCAGTCGATGAAGACGTAGTCGAACTGGCCCGGGTAGGCGGCGATGGCACGGTCGAGGCGCGACTCGCGGGCCACCACGGACACCAACTCGATCTCCGCCCCGGCGAGGTCGATCGTGGCCGGTACGCACCACAGGTTGGGGATGCCCTCGACCGCCTGCGCCACCTCGGCCAGCGGCACGCTGTTGATCAGGCAGTCGTAGACGTCTGGAATGCCGGTGTGGTGGGGCACGTTCAGACCGGTCGACGCGTTGCCCTGCGGGTCCAGGTCGACCACGAGCACCCGGTTACCGTGCAGGGCGAGCGCCACCGCGAGGTTGACCGTGGTCGTGGTCTTACCCACGCCACCCTTCTGGTTGGCGACGCACATGACCCGGGTCCGGTCCGGTCGAGGCATGGTCACCTCGCCACTGGGATTCAGGATCTGCACGGCGCGCATCGCCTCCATAGCCAACGGTGGGTCATCCTCTTCGCGCGTCGGGGTTTCACGTGAAACGTACGTGGGGTCGGTCGCGACCGCCGCCAACGACTCGGTCGACGCGACCGGTACGTCGGGAACCACCGGCGTGGCGTCGCGCGCCGCTGCGGCGGTGGGCTGGTGGGGCACGGCGGACTCGAAGCGCACCGCCGCAGCTCTGTTCCGCCGGCCCGGCGTCTGCCGCACGTCGGCGGCATTCGCGGGTCGACTCGGTCCGTCGGCCGCCCGCCGACCGATCGTCGGCTCCGGCCCGATGGTCGGAGCCACCGCCTCGTCCGGTGCGGAGAACACATCGTCGTCCACCGGAACGGACGCTCCGGCGACGCCGGGGGACCAGCTCGGGTAGTCGGTTTCACGTGAAACAGGGTCGCTGGTTGACCCGGTCACGCGTGGATCGTCGTACCTGCCGTCGTCATGCACCTGTCATCCCTGCCCGCTTCGGATGGTCGGTCCGCGCCCCGGTCAACTTGGCCACACCCGCTCTCGCACCCCGGAGCGTACGGCCCCTCGGGAGCGGTCGGAGTCCGCGACGTCCGTCGGCCGCTCCACATTATCGACGCGCGGCCAGCCTACGGCGGACGGGCGTGGCCGGTCCACGTCGGGTTCTCATTCCGTCGTCCATCCGTACCGATACAACGAGGCAAACCGTCGACCGGACGCCCGATGGCGCCATGGTCAGCGGCGGCGAGTCCGCCCGCCGCGCGAGCGCTTGCTCGCCGCCGGTCGGGCCGGGCCGACCATCCGCTCCCGGACGATCTCCACCACCGTGGTGGGTGGGTCGATCACGCCGACGCCGCAGAGGTGCACGGCGGCCTCCCCGCCGCCGAGCCGTTCCACGACGGCAGCGTGCTCCTCGATCTCGGCCGCTGCGGACGATCCCTTGAGGGCAAGCAGTCGTCCACCGCGCACGGCGAGCGGTAGGCACCAGGCGGCCAGTCGGTCCAACGGCGCGACGGCGCGGGCGGTCACCACGTCACCGCTGATCGGGTCCCGGCCGCTCGACCCACTGGCGGCCTCGTCGGCGCGGCCACGGAACACCCGCACCGATCGGGTCAGGCCGAGCCGCTCGACGATCTCGATGAGGAACGACGTGCGCCGCGCGAGCGGCTCGATCAGCGTGACCGTCAGGTCGGGACGCGCGATGGCCAACACCAGACCGGGCAGCCCGGCGCCGGAGCCAACGTCGAGCACGCTCGCGTCGCTCGGAATGCGCTCGACCACGGCGGCACAGTTGAGGAGGTGACGGTCCCAGATCCGGGGCGCCTCCCGCGGGCCGATCAGACCGCGGACCACGCCGTCGGTGGCCAGCAGTTCGGCGTACGCGGCGGCGATGTCGAGCCGGTCACCGAAGAGGGTCAGCGCGGCCGGAGCCAGTTCGGGCGGCAACGCGGCATCGGCCGGCGACGGCGGACTCCCGTTCGCCGCGTCGTACCCCGCCGGGCTGTCGCTCCGGACAGCCGACGGCCCGGACGGCGTACCGCCCGGGCCGGTCACGGCATCAGCCGCGGTGTCGTCGTGGGTCAACGGAGTCAGTCCGCCGGCCGTACGACGATGCGACGGTTCGGCTCGACGCCCTCCGACTCGCTCGCCACGCCGGCCATGGCGTTGACCACGTCGTGGACGCACTTGCGCTCGAACGCGTTCATCGCCTCCAGGCGCACGGGCTCGCCGTACTCCTTCACCTTCTCGACTGCGTTCTTGGCAACGGCGGCGAGCTCCTTGCGACGGTTCGCCCGGTAGCCACCGACGTCGAGCAGCAGGCGGCTCGGCGTACCGGTCTGCCGGAAGACGGCGAGCCGGGTCAGCTCCTGGAGCGCATCCAGGGTGGCGCCACGCTGGCCGACCAGGTTCTGCAGCCGGGAGCCGACCACCTCGACGACGGGACGGCCGCTGGCCACCAACTCGTCGATGTCGCCGTCGTAGTCGAGGATGTCGAGCAGTCCCTCGACGTAGTCGGCCGCAATCTCGCTCTGCCGGAACAGGTCGCTCTCGCCCGCGCTCTTCTTCTCACGACCACCGGCCGGGGCCTCGGTGGCGTCGTCGGCCTCGGTGTCGTCGCCGTCCACCTCGATCGTCGCGGTCTCCTCCTCGTCCAGGGACTGGTCGGCGCGGGGGATGCTGGTCTCGGTCACGGTCTCATCTCCGTACTCGCTCGGCCGGACCGTCGGGTCCGCTGGTTTCCCGGGGCCGGCGGGAGGTCGCCGGTGCCCACGGGCACGTCTGTACGGGCAGTGTCGCCCGTGACCGCGCCGTGCGCGGCCGGTTCCGCCCGGCGCCGGCCATACGGCGGCTGCGCGGTGCGGGGCCCGGGCCGTCGCCGGTTGCCCGGCGACGGCCGCACGGCGGTCAGCCCTGCCGCTTGGCGGGGCGGCTCTTCTTCGGGTTGGCGGGCTTGGCACCCGGCTTCGGGCCGGCAACCTTCGGCGCGGCGGCCTTGACGGGCGCGGCCGGGGCGGCCTTGCCACGCCCGAAGAGCCCACCCGACTTGGCGGGCTGCACCGGATTGCGGCTGGCCGCGGGGGCGGTGGCCTTCTTCGCGGTCACCGGCGGCGGGAACTTCCGCAGCACCCACTGCTGCTGGCCGAGGGTGAAGAGGTTGTTCGTGACCCAGTAGATGATCACGCCGATCGGGAAGATCGCGCCCGAGATCAGCAGCGAGGCCGGGATGCCGTAGAGCATCAGGCGCTGGATCATCCGCTGCTGCGGGTCCTCGGCCCAGCCGGTCTTGAGGATCATCTGACGGCTGGTCAGATACGTGGTGGCGATCATCACCAGGACCAGGACACCAGCAATGATCTTCGTGGTGTTGCCGTTGGCGTTGAGCCGCGCCAGTTCGTCGGCGGTGGAGCCGAACTTGCCAGCGAGCGGGGCCGTGAAGAGCTTCGCGTGAGAGGCGCTATTGAACTGATCGACGGTCCAGCCGTAGATCGTCTTCTTGTCCTCGGGCTTGAACGGGTCGAGCCGCCGCAGCACGTGGAAGAGGCCGAGGAAGACAGGGATCTGGAGGAACATCGGAAGGCAGCCCATGAGCGGGTTGGCCTTTTCCTTCCGGTAGAGCTCCATCATCTCCTTCTGGAGCGTCTCCCGGTCACCCTTGTGCTTCTCCTGCAGCTCCTTGACCTTGGGCTGGAGCGCCTGCATCGCCCGCTGCGACTTGATCTGCTTGACGAAGACCGGGAACAGGATCACCCGGACGGTGACCACCAGGAAGATGATGGACAGGATCCAGGCGAAGTTCGTGCCGACCACCGCGCCGACCGGCACCCCGATGGCGTCCCACGCCGAGTGCCAGGTCAGCAGGATCCACGAAATCGCGTAGTAGATCCAGTCGAGACTCAGACTCAATTCGGGGCTCCAGTCACATCAGCACGACGGCGGCTGCCCGGCTCCGGAACCGGGTCATGTCCACCAGGGTGAAAGGGGTGGCAGCGCAGCAACCGGCGGACCGCCAGCACGACTCCCCGGAACGGGCCGTGCCGCACGAGCGCCTCCTGGGCGTACGCACTGCACGACGGGTAGAACCGGCAGCGTGCCGGCAGTGCCGGACTTATCCACCGACGGTACGCGATGATGGGCGCGATCAGCACCCGGGCACCTGTCGACGGCGGGCGTGTGGCGGTCGGATCGGCACTCACCGGGGCCGCCTCTCCCGTGGCGACCGGGCAACCGCGATGGCGGCGTCCAGGTCGGTGGTGAGCCGGGCGTACGACGCCTCGGCCGCGGCGGGCAGTGCTCGGACGACCAGGGTGCTGCCGTCGGGCAACGCGTCCAACCGTTCCCGGACCAGCGCCCGAAGTCGGCGCCGGACCTTGTTGCGGACCACCGCGTTGCCGACCGCCTTGGAGACGACGAAGCCGGCGCGGGCCGGAGCGGAGGGCTGCTCCGCGCCAGGCTCCCGCGCCGGCTCCGGCGAGGTCGTTGTGCTGTGGTCGGTGGCCGAAGGCATGGTCAGGTGGACCACGACGGCACCTCGGCCGACGCGTCGGCCACCGCGAACCGCTGCGGCGAAGTCAGTGCTGCGCCGCAGTCGCTGTGCGGCGGCCAGCACGACTGCCCACGTCCCCCGGACCAGCCCGGTCGGCTCAGGCCGACAGGGTGGTACGACCCTTGGCGCGGCGGCTCGAGAGGATGGCACGGCCGGCACGGGTGCGCATGCGCAGCCGGAAGCCGTGGGTCTTCGCGCGCCGGCGGTTGTTCGGCTGGTAGGTGCGCTTGCTCACGTCAGGCTCTCCGTTTTCGTACGCGCCCCGCGCGACGGGATCGCCGGGGTCGTGGGGTGGTCCAGGCCACCTCGACGATGGCCACCGTTCGGCGCTGCCCGGCGGAGCGGGACCGACGGTGCGGGGAAACGACCGCGGGCAGCAAGCACCCATCACCCTAGCAGAGGGCGAGAGAGCAGCCGCTCCAGCCTACGCAGGGGTGCAATGACCGTCAAACATCCACAGCGAGGAGGTCGGGACGCGCCCGGGACCGAAGGGGCGGTTTTCGCTGATGCCGACAAGGTCGCTGGGGCGTCGCCGGTTGATGGGGCAGGGACAACGCTGTTACCGTGCCCGATTGCGGTGAGCGTCGGATGCTCCGGTCGTCGCGCGCAGGCAAGACCGGACACGCTGGTGAATCGTTCGGCACGGTGAACCCGCTTCAACGGCCGTCCAGGCAGGGGCAGGTCCCGCGCCCGGGGGCGGCCACAATCGGTCGGTGCACAGGCTGTGGATAACCTGTGGACGAGCGCTGGTCAGTTGTCCGGGTGGGTGATGTTCCACCCGTGCACGCGGCGGGCCCGGGACGGGCGGCTGGCAGACAGCGGCGGCCGGGAGCAGAGGCGAGGGGGTGGCACGACGGTGGCCGGTACGACCGACCTTGCCGCGGTGTGGTTGGCGGCGACCGACGAGCTCGCCGACGAGATCATCTCCGCCCAGCAGCGCGCCTACCTCCGGTTGACCCGGCTGCGGGCGATCGTCGAGGACACCGCGCTGCTCTCGGTACCGGACGCGTTCACCCGGGACGTGATCGAGTCACGGCTGCGCCCGGCGATCACCGAGGCGCTGACCCGCCGACTCGGCCGGCCGATCCAGGTTGCCGTGACCGTACGCGTGGCGGAGGACGCCGCCGGCCGCCCGGCCGGCACCGTCTACCGCAGCACCCCGGAGCCTGGACCACTCGACGTCGACGAACCGCAGTCGGGCCCGCTCGGGAACGAGTACGCCGGACGGTCCGTGGCGAACGAGGGCATCGGTGACCAACTCGGGCCACGGCTGCCCGAGACCGCCGCCCCGCCGGCGCCGGCGGGTCCACCCCCCGCGCCGGTCGTCGACGCGCACCGGCCGGGGCTGATCCCGGCCAGCCGGGACGGGCAGGAGGCACTGTTCAGCACCGCCTTCGTCGAGCCGACGCGGTCGCCCCGACCGGCGCACGAGCGGCGCGGGTACGACGAGCAGGCGGCCCGACTCGATCCGCCCGGCCCCGACACCCGGCCGTACGAGCCCCGCTACCGCGAGGACGCCACGTCCCCCCGGGACCAGCACGTGATCCGTCCCCTGCCCCGCGACGGCGGAACGGACAGCGGCCCGGGTCGCAGCGGGATGGATCATCGTCCCGGCGGGCGTGACGAGCGCCGACTGCCTGGCGCCGACACCGGTGGCAACCGGTTGAACCCGAAGTACATGTTCGAGACGTTCGTCATCGGCTCGTCCAACCGGTTCGCCCACGCGGCGAGCGTGGCGGTGGCCGAGTCGCCGGCGAAGGCGTACAACCCGCTCTTCATCTACGGGCACTCCGGATTGGGCAAGACGCACCTGCTGCACGCGATCGGGCACTACGCCACGACGCTCGGCAACGCCCGCTCGGTCCGGTACGTCTCGACCGAGGAGTTCACCAACGACTTCATCAACTCGCTCCGGGACGACAAGACCAGCGCGTTCCAGCGGCGCTACCGCGACGTCGACATCCTGTTGATCGACGACATCCAGTTCCTGGAGAACCGCGAGCGTACGCAGGAGGAGTTCTTCCACACCTTCAACACTCTGCACAACGCCAACAAGCAGATCGTCATCACCTCCGACCGGTCGCCGCGTCAGCTCGCCACCCTGGAGGACCGGATGCGAACCCGGTTCGAGTGGGGACTGCTGGCCGACATCCAGCCACCGGATCTGGAGACGCGGATCGCGATCCTGCAGAAGAAGGCGGCACAGGAGCGGATGTACGCCCCGCCTGACGTGCTGGAGTTCATCGCCTCCCGGGTGTCGAACTCGATCCGGGAACTGGAGGGCGCGCTGATCCGGGTGACGGCGTTCGCCAGCCTGACCCGGTCGACTGTCGAGCTGTCCCTGGCCGAGGAGGTGCTCCGGGACTTCATGCCCGACGGCGCCGGGCCGGAGATCAACGCCGACCAGATCATGGCGTCCACCGCCGACTACTTCGGGGTGAGCCTGGAGGATCTGCGTGGCCAGTCCCGCTCGCGCGTCCTGGTCAACGCCCGCCAGGTCGCCATGTACCTGTGTCGTGAGCTGACCGAGTTGTCGTTGCCGAGGATCGGGCAGGCCTTCGGTGGCCGGGACCACACCACTGTGATGCACGCGGACCGCAAGATCCGCCAGCAGATGGCCGAGCGGCGCTCGCTCTACAACCAGATCGCCGAGCTGACCAACCGGATCAAGCAGAACACCTGAGGGGTACGACGCCGCACGACTCCCGGGACACGCCCGGCCGGATCTCCGGCCGGGCGTTCTTCTTGACGCCGCAACGCCGCGACCCGACTCCGGACGGTGCTCGCTTCGGCATCGGCGGCACCGATTTCGCCGCCCGACGAGG
The DNA here is from genome assembly GCF_040675055.1 of Micromonospora sp. NPDC049662. Lineage (NCBI taxonomy): Bacteria > Bacillati > Actinomycetota > Actinomycetes > Micromonosporales > Micromonosporaceae > Micromonospora > Micromonospora sp. NPDC049662. Next base: position 156,981 of record NZ_JBFAOC010000004.1, on the reverse strand, counting down.
GCTTCGGCTTGACCCTCGACATGGTGTAGGCCACAGGATCGGTGCCGTGTCCACCTCGAAGCTCACTCGTTGTCCACAACTCGTTATCCACCGTCGGTGGATAACTACGGTCGGTCCCGCCTCAGTTACCCACAGGCTGTGGAGAAACCCTGTGTACGACGCTGTGGACGCCTGGGGACAACGCCGAAGTTATCCACCGATGATCGTCGAGGTGTGTACGAGCTGTTGAAGGTTCTGGGGACAACGCCAATGGTGATCTTCTCGGCTGTCCACAACCTTGGGGAGAAAGTCGGTGGATTACCGGTGGACAACCGGTGGACAACGGTGGACAACCGGCCCGCGCCGCCGGGTTGTGGACAGGTGACGCGGTTTCACACCCGGTTCTCCACAGCCAACCCACCGGTGGATAACCTGTCTGAGCTGCGCAGACCCGAGTTCTCCACAGTTTGCACAGGTGCGATGAAGACGATGGGTTATCTCTTCTAAGAGAACAAAAACCAATCATCACCGTTGGGCTTTCTGTGGATCGGGCCGAACGCTGCCGGACAGGCCGGTCAGCATCGACACGATCCATGGGGTCGGGCGCACAGCCGATGTCCCCGCGCCCTAAGGTGCGATGGACACCCGCACGGTCGGGCGGGACGGTAGGCAGCGGTCGGCATGAGAGAGTTGTCGCTGACGTCGACGCGGAGGCATTGATGAAGTTCCGAGTGGAGCGCGACGCGCTCGCCGAGGCCGTGGCGTGGACCGCGAAGAGCCTGCCCAACCGGCCGTCCGTACCGGTGCTCGCCGGGGTGATGCTCCGCGTCACCGACGGCAACCTGCGGGTCTCCGGTTTCGACTACGAGGTCTCCAGCCAGGTGACCGTCGAGGTGCAGGGTGACGCCGACGGCGCCGCGCTGGTCTCCGGCCGCCTGCTCGCCGAGATCACCAAGGCGCTGCCGGCCAAGCCGGTCGACATCGCCGCGGTCGGCGCCCACCTCGAGCTGGTCTGCGGCAGCGCGCGGTTCACGCTGCCCACCATGCCGGTGGAGGACTACCCCGCCCTGCCCGAGATGCCGCAGAGCGCCGGCACCGTCGACGCCGCGGCCTTCGCCACGGCGGTCGCCCAGGTGGCCATCGCCGCCGGCCGGGACGAGACACTGCCGATGATGACCGGCGTCCGCGTCGAGCTCTCCGGCAGCACGCTGTCGATGCTCGCCACCGACCGGTACCGGCTGGCGCTGCGCGAGATCCAGTGGCGACCCGACGACCCCGAGGTCAGCATCAACGCGCTGGTCCCGGCCCGCACCCTGAACGACACCGCCAAGGCTCTCGGTCCGCTGGGCGGCGAGGTCACCCTCGCCCTCGCCCAGGGCGCGGCGGGTGAGGGCATGGTCGGCCTCGCCGGTGGCACCCGTCGCACCACGAGCCGGTTGCTCGACGGCGCCAACTACCCGCCGGTGCGCTCGCTCTTCCCAGCCACCCACAACGCCGAGGCGCGGGTGTCGGTGAGCACGCTGATCGAGGTGGTCAAGCGGGTCGCCCTGGTGGCCGAGCGCACCACGCCGGTGCTGCTCAGCTTCAGCGCCGACGGCCTGGTGGTCGAGGCCGGCGGCTCCGAGGAGGCACGGGCGAGCGAGGCGATGGAGGCCACCTTCACCGGTGACGCGCTCACCATCGGCTTCAACCCCCAGTACCTCATCGACGGCCTGGCAAACCTGGGCGCGCAGACCGCCATGCTCTCGTTCGTCGACGCTTTCAAGCCGGCGGTGATCTCACCCGCTGGCGAGGATGGTGAGGTCATTCCGGGGTATCGGTACCTCATCATGCCGATCCGCGTCTCTCGCTGATCGGCCCAGCAACACCAGATCCACGGAGGTAGGAACAAATGCAGCTCGGCCTGGTAGGACTCGGCCGGATGGGCGGCAACATGCGCGAGCGGTTGCGGGCTGCCGGCCACGAAGTGGTCGGATTCGATCACAACCCGCAGCTGAGCGACGCGGCTAACCTCGCCGAGCTGGCACAGAAGCTCGAATCGCCGCGTGCCGTATGGGTCATGGTGCCCGCCGGCGTCACCGATGCCACGATCGACGAACTCGCCGAGGTGCTCGGGGACGGCGACATCATCATCGACGGCGGGAACTCCCGCTTCAGCGACGACGCTCCCCGTGCCGAGCGGCTGAACGCGCGCGGTATCGGCTACGTGGACGTCGGCGTCTCCGGAGGCGTCTGGGGCCGGCAGAACGGCTACGGCCTGATGGTCGGCGGCGCCCAGGAGCACGTCGACCGGCTCATGCCGATCTTCCAGGCGCTCAAGCCCGAGGGCGAGTTCGGCTTCGTGCACGCCGGCCCCGTGGGCGCCGGCCACTACTCCAAGATGGTGCACAACGGCATCGAGTACGGCCTCATGCACGCCTACGCCGAGGGCTACGAGCTGCTGACCGCCTCCGAGCTGGTGACCAACGTGCCCGGCGTGTTCAAGTCGTGGCGCGAGGGCACGGTCGTCCGCTCCTGGCTGCTCGACCTGCTGGACCGCGCTCTCGACGAGGACCCGGAGCTGGCCGACCTGAGCGGCTACACCGAGGACACCGGCGAGGGGCGCTGGACGGTCGACGAGGCGGTCCGGCTCGCCGTACCGCTGAACGTCATCACCGCCTCCCTGTTCGCCCGGTTCCAGTCGCGACAGGACGACTCGCCCGCCATGAAGGCCGTCTCCGCGCTGCGCCAGCAGTTCGGCGGCCACGCCGTCCACAAGCGCTGAGCGGTATCCACACCCTGTGTATGTCCGCCGGCTGGAACTTGTCGACTTCCGCTCGTACGAGCGGGTCGCCGTCGACCTCCAGCCGGGGGCGAACGTCCTGATCGGCGCCAACGGTGTCGGCAAGACCAACCTCGTCGAGGCGCTCGGTTACGTGGCGACCCTGGACTCGCACCGGGTCGCCACGGACGCGCCGCTGGTCCGGATGGGCGCCTCCTCGGCGGTGATCCGCTGCGCGGTCGTACACGACGGGCGCGAACTCCTGGTCGAGCTGGAGATCGTGCCGGGGCGGGCCAACCGCGCCCGACTGGGCCGATCGCCCGCGCGACGGGCGCGCGACGTGCTCGGGGCGCTGCGGCTGGTGCTGTTCGCCCCGGAGGACCTGGAACTGGTCCGGGGCGATCCGGCCGAGCGTCGCCGCTACCTCGACGACCTCCTGGTCAACCGGCAACCCCGCTACGCGGGCGTACGCGCCGACTACGACCGGGTGGTCAAACAGCGCAACGCCCTGCTGCGTACGGCGTACCTCGCCCGCAAGACCGGCGGCTCCCGCGGCGGCGACCTGGGCACCCTCGCGGTGTGGGACACCCATCTGGCCCAGCACGGCGCGGAGCTGCTCGCCGGCCGGCTGGAACTGGTCGCCGCGCTCACCCCGCACGTCGCCAAGGCGTACGACGCGGTGGCCGCCGGCCGGGGCGCGGCCGGCATCGCCTACCGGCCGACGGTCGAACTGGCCGAACCGACCACCGACCGGGCCACGCTCGCCGAGGCGCTGGCCGCCGCGCTCGCCGCCTCGCGGTCCGCCGAGATCGAACGGGGCACCACGCTCGTCGGGCCACACCGGGACGAGCTGGCCCTGTCGCTCGGCCCGCTGCCGGCCAAGGGGTACGCGAGTCACGGCGAAGCCTGGTCGTTCGCGCTCGCGCTGCGACTGGCCGGGTACGACCTGTTGCGCGCCGACGGCATCGAACCGGTCCTGGTGCTCGACGACGTCTTCGCCGAGTTGGACGCCGGTCGTCGGGAACGGCTGGCGGAACTGGTGGGCGGGGCGAGTCAACTGCTGGTCACCTGTGCCGTGGACGACGACGTTCCGGCCGCGTTGCGGGGCACCCGTTACCAGGTCGGCGAGGGGACGGTACGACATGTCGGATGAGCCAGAGACCCGGCCGGCGCGCGGCACGTCCACCGGCAGCGGCCGGCAGGCCGGGGATGCCGCCGGCGGGCGTACTCCACCTGCCGGGGCGACCGACGGGCAGCCGGAGGGGCCCAGCGGCCCGGAGTTGGCGCGGGCGGTGCTCGACGCCGCGCTGTCCCGCCGCCAGGCGGCGGCGCGCACCCGGCGTACCTCCGGCGGTGGCGCTGGCGCCGACGGCGCTGGCGGCTCGGGACGGCGGCTGCGTGGCTACTCGGGCCCGGGGCCTGACCCGCGCGACCCGCAGCCCCTGAGCGCGGTGCTGAACCGGCTGGTGAAGGCGCGGGGCTGGCAGCAGCCCGCGGCGGAGGCCACCGTGTTCGGCGCGTGGGAGCGGGTGGTCGGCGCGGAGGTCGCCCAGCACAGCCGGCCGGTCAAGCTGGAGAACGGCGAGTTGACCGTGGAGGCGCGCTCGACGGCCTGGGCCACCCAGTTGCGGCTGCTGGCCGGCTCGTTGCTCAAGCAGATCGCCCAGGAGGTCGGCCACAACGTGGTGCGCAAGCTGCACATCCACGGGCCGGCCGCGCCGTCCTGGCAGAAGGGTCCACGGCGGGTACGCGGGCGGGGACCGCGCGACACGTACGGCTGAGCCGGCCTGCTCAGCGCCGCCGCTGCGCCTCCCGGGCCGCACGCTTTCGCTCGCGCTGCTCCTGCGTGTAGCGCTTGCGCTCGGCCAGGTCACGTTTCCACGCCTCGCGGGCGGCCGTCGAACCGCCCTGCACCGCGCCCTGCACGCCGTCGGCCGGCCCGGCGAGGTGCCGGAAGGCCCAGCTCAGGAGTCGACCGCCCTCGCCGGGTGCTCTGGTGGTAGCGCCGTCCTCGCTCATCTGCCGCCCCTCCCACGTGCCGTCGCTCTAAGGTTGCCGCACCAATGGTTGGTGTACCAACGATCGGTACGATAGTTGCCGTGCGCGAGGAGAGCAACCGATGAGCGACCAACCGCAGGGCACCGATCCGCTGGCGCTGGAGCAGCAGGTCTGCTTCGCCCTGTCGGTTGCGGCCCGCAGCGTGGTGGCCGTCTACCGGCCCCTGTTGGAGCCGATGGGCCTGACCCACCCGCAGTACCTGGTGATGCTGGCGCTCTGGCAGCACGCCCCGCTGTCCGGCCGTGACCTCAGCCGCCTGTTGCAGCTCGACCCGGGCACCCTGTCACCCCTGCTCAAGCGGCTCGAAGCGGCCGGCTACCTGCGCCGGGAACGGGACGCCGCCGACGAGCGCAGCCTCGCCGTCACCCTCACCGCCAGCGGCATGGCCCTGCGCGCCCAGGCCGAGCGGATCCCGGCCGCGATCGTCCAGCGCCTCGGACTGCCCGTAGAGGACCTGCAACACCTGCACGCGGCGCTCACTCAGGTGATCGCCGCCGCCAACCGCCCCGCCGGCCCGGAGGTTCAGGCGTCGGCGTAGACGGCGAAGCCGCGCTCGGCGCACCGCCGGTAGAACGCCGCCAGCACGCCCAGCTCCGCACAGGTGAAGTTCCACTGCGGCGGATCACCGCTCTCGTCGCGCAACGCGTCGAGCCGGGTGTCCAGCCAGCGCAGCTGCTGCTCCGCCAGCCGACCGTCGCCGAGCAGCGACCGCAGCACCGTACTCACCGAGTCGAAGGTGACCGTCTCGCCGTACTCCCGGTGCCCGGCCACGAACCGTTCGATGCCACCGGCGATCCAGGCGCAGCCGTCCGGGTCGATCACCGGGTCCTCGTCCTCGGCCGCGGCGTCTGTGGCGTACAACACACCTTCGAGGCCGAGCAGGAGATCCACCAGCTCGGTGTACGCGGTCGCCCGGACGGTGCCGGTCTTCGCGATCAGCTCGGCCAGCGCCGCCGTCGGCGCGGAGATCCGTGGCAGGTCGACGATCTCGCCGAAGTCGACGAACTCGGCCGGCGCCACCGGATCGTAGAAGCGGCCGGTCCGCGGCCACTGCACCGCGACGTTGTCCAGCCCCATCTGTCACCTCTTAGAGAGCACGTGTCGGGTCGATCGGGTCGATCGTCCCGGTTCCGGCCGGTAAAGATCAAGGCCGCTTCCGGGGCGCCGCAAACGTACGGCACGGACGATCCGACCGCGACCCCCGACCCGCCCGAGCGCGGGTCAACCTGTCTGGGGGCGGCGCGTCCGAACAGGGCGTGGCGTGTGGGGGGAGTCGAGGGTAACGGGGTTCTGCCGGCTACGGACATCTCAGCCGCCTCGTTGAGGGTGCCGAGTGGTGGTTCTGTCCCCCGCGCACAGTAGGATTGACAGCGAGACGAAGACCCGGTGCGGGCGAGCGACGGGGCCGGTGGCCCCAAGTCATTCTCCACCCCGGGTCGAGCCGATCGCGATCCGCGGGCGACCGCGGCGACCGGCGCGTTCGACCCGCTGTCCGGAGATCTCCGGCACCGGTCCGCGCGCCGACGTCGCGTCATGTCCCGCCGAACCCGCGCCCGACGCGCCCCACCGGCGCCGACGACGCGAGAAAGTGGCCGAGGGTGGCAGCGCAGGACAAGCAGGAGTACGGCGCAGAGTCGATCACCGTTCTCGAGGGGCTGGAGGCGGTCCGCAAGCGGCCCGGTATGTACATCGGGTCCACCGGCGAGCGCGGTCTGCACCACCTCGTCTGGGAGGTCGTCGATAACGCGGTCGACGAGGCGATGGCCGGCTACTGCGACACCATCGACGTGGTGCTGCTCGCCGATGGTGGGGTCCAGGTCACCGACAACGGCCGTGGCTTCCCGGTCGACCTCCACCCGAAGCTCAAGAAGCCGGGCGTCGAGGTCGCACTGACCGTGCTGCACGCGGGTGGCAAGTTCGACGGCAAGGCGTACGCGGTCTCCGGCGGCCTGCACGGCGTCGGCGTCTCCGTGGTGAACGCGCTGTCGACGAAGATGGCAGTGGTGATCCACAAGTCCGGCTTCGTCTGGCGGCAGCAGTACACCAACTCCAAGCCATCCGCGCTGGAGAAGGGCGAGACCACCGACCGCACCGGCTCTGCGGTTTCCTTCTGGCCCGACGCGGACGTCTTCGAGACGATCGACTTCGACTTCCAGACCATCTACCGACGCCTGCAGGAGATGGCCTTCCTCAACCGGGGCATCACCATCCACCTGCTCGACGAGCGGGTCCCGGAGGACGAGGACGGCAAGACCCGCGAGGTCACCTTCCGCTACGACGGCGGTATCGCCGACTTCGTCCGACACCTCAACGCCTCCAAGAACCCGATGCACAAGACGGTGGTCGAGTTCGAGGCCGAGGAAGAGGGCATGTCCCTCGAGATCGCCATGCAGTGGAACGAGTCGTACGGCGAGTCGGTCTACACCTTCGCCAACAACATCAACACGCACGAGGGCGGCACCCACGAGGAGGGCTTCCGGTCCGCGCTGACCAGCGTGGTCAACCGGTACGGCACCGATAAGAAGCTGCTCAAGGGCGACGAGAAGCTCTCCGGCGAGGACATCCGAGAGGGCTTGGCCGCGATCATCTCGGTCAAGCTGACGAACCCGCAGTTCGAGGGCCAGACCAAGACCAAGCTGGGCAACACCCCGGTGAAGAGCTTCGTGCAGCGGGTCTGCAACGACCGGCTGGTCGACTGGTTCGACCGCAACCCGGCCGAGGCCAAGACGATCATTCAGAAGGCCTCCCAGGCCGCCCGCGCCCGGATCGCCGCGCAGCAGGCCCGCAAGCTGGCCCGACGCAAGTCGCTGCTGGAGTCCGGCTCGATGCCGGGCAAGCTGGCCGACTGCCAGTCCACCGACCCGCGCGAGTCCGAGGTCTTCATCGTCGAGGGCGACTCGGCCGGTGGTTCGGCCAAGCAGGGTCGCGACCCGCGCACCCAGGCGATCCTGCCGATCCGCGGCAAGATCCTCAACGTGGAGAAGGCGCGGATCGACCGGGTCCTCAAGAACAACGAGGTCCAGGCGCTGATCACCGCGCTCGGCACCGGCATCCACGACGACTTCGACATGGAGAAGCTGCGGTACCACAAGGTGGTGCTGATGGCCGACGCGGACGTCGACGGCCAGCACATCCAGACCCTGCTGCTCACCCTGCTGTTCCGCTTCATGCGTCCGCTGGTCGAGCTGGGGCACGTCTACCTGGCCGCCCCGCCGCTCTACAAGATCAAGTGGAACAAGAAGGGCGACGACGCTCAGTACGCCTACTCGGACCGGGAGCGGGACGGGCTCATCGCGCTGCGCCAGCAGAAGAAGCCGAACGCCAAGCCGGACGACATCCAGCGGTTCAAGGGCCTCGGCGAGATGAACTATCCCGAGCTGTGGGAGACCACGATGAACCCGGCGACCCGCACCCTGCGTCAGGTCACGCTCGACGACGCTGCAACCGCAGACGAGTTGTTCAGCGTCCTGATGGGTGAGGACGTCGAAGCCCGCCGGTCGTTCATCCAGCGCAACGCCAAGGATGTGCGGTTCCTGGACATCTGACGGACGTCGACGGGCCAGCCGGGCAGCACCTGGCTGGCCCGCCGGTCCACAGAGTTATCCACAGCTTGACGGCTATCCACAGCCGTTATCCACAGCACGAAAACGACTCTGAGTCTGATAAGGGTATACAGTGACCGATTCCCCCGAGTCCACACCGAACGAGCCCGAGGTCCCCACCGAGGCCATCGCCGCGGTGGTCGCGCACGACCGGATCGAACCGGTCGGGCTCGAGGTGGAGATGCAGCGCTCCTACCTCGACTACGCGATGAGCGTCATCGTCGGGCGCGCGCTGCCGGACGTCCGGGACGGGCTCAAGCCGGTCCACCGCAAGATCCTCTACGCCATGTTCGACTCCGGCTACCGGCCGGACCGCGGCTACGTGAAGTGCTCCCGCGTCGTCGGCGACGTGATGGGCCAGTTCCACCCGCACGGCGACTCGGCGATCTACGACGCGCTGGTCCGGATGGCGCAGCCGTGGTCGCTGCGCTACCCGCTGGTCGACGGCAACGGCAACTTCGGCTCGCCGGGTAACGATCCGGCTGCCGCCATGAGATATACCGAGTGCAAGCTCGACCCCCTCGCGATGGAGATGCTGCGGGACATCGACGAGGACACCGTCGACCTGCAGGACAACTACGACGGCCGGGCCAAGGAGCCCACCATCCTGCCGTCCCGGATCCCCAACCTGCTGGTGAACGGCTCCGAGGGCATCGCGGTCGGCATGGCCACCAAGATCCCGCCGCACAACCTGCGCGAGATCGGCGCGGCGGTGCAGTGGTGCCTGGAGCACCCGGAGGAGGACGAGGAGACCACCCTCGAGGCGCTGCTCGGCATCGTCAAGGGCCCGGACTTCCCGACCCACGGTCTGATCGTCGGCACGACGGCGATCCAGGACGCGTACCGCACGGGTCGTGGTTCGATCCGGATGCGGGCCGTGGTGGAGGTCGAGGAGGACAAGCGGGGTCGTCCCTGCCTGGTCGTCAGCGAGCTGCCCTACCAGGTGAACCCGGACAACCTCGCCGAGCGGATCGCCGAGCTGATCAAGGAGGGCAAGCTCGCGGGGATCGCCGACATCCGCGACGAGTCCTCCGGTCGTACCGGTATGCGGATCGTGCTGGTGCTCAAGCGCGACGCGGTCGCCAAGGTGGTGTTGAACAACCTCTACAAGCACACGCAGCTTCAGGAGACGTTCGGCGCCAACATGCTGGCGCTCGTCGACGGGGTGCCGCGCACGCTCAACCTGGCACAGTTCATCAGGTACTACGTCGAGCACCAGATCGACGTGATCCGTCGGCGGACCGCGTACCGGCTGCGCAAGGCCGAGGAGCGGGCACACATCCTGCGCGGCCTGGGCAAGGCGCTGGACGCCCTGGACGAGGTGATCGCCCTGATCCGGCGGTCGCCGACGGTGGACGACGCCCGGCAGGGCCTGATCCGGCTGCTGGAGATCGACGAGATCCAGGCGACCGCGATCCTGGACATGCAGCTGCGCCGGCTCGCCGCCCTGGAGCGGCAGCGGATCATCGACGACCTGGCGAAGCTTGAGATCGAGATCGCCGACCTCAAGGACATCCTCGCCAAGCCCGAGCGGCAGCGGAAGATCGTCTCAGAGGAGCTGGGCGAGATCGTCGCCAAGTGGGGCGACGACCGGCGTACGCAGATCATTCCGTTCGACGGCGAGGTCTCGATGGAGGACCTCATCGCCCGGGAGGACGTGGTCGTCACGATCACCCGGACGGGGTACGCCAAGCGGACGAAGGTCGACCTGTACCGCTCGCAGCGGCGGGGCGGCAAGGGCGTCAGTGGCGCCACGCTGCGGCAGGACGACATCGTCAGCCACTTCTTCGTATGCTCCACGCACGACTGGATCCTGTTCTTCACGAACAAGGGCCGGGTGTACCGGGCCAAGGCGTACGAGTTGCCGGAAGCCAGTAGGGTAGCCAAGGGCCAACACGTGGCCAATCTGCTCGCCTTCCAACCGGATGAGCAGATCGCGCAGATCATCGAAATCCCGGACTACCAGGTAGCCCCCTATCTGGTACTGGCCACGAAGAACGGCCTGGTGAAGAAGACGCGGCTCGAGGAGTTCGACTCCAACCGTTCCGGCGGCATCATCGCGATCAACCTGCGCGATGAGGACGAGCTGGTCGGTGCTGCTCTGGTGGCGCCGGAGAACGACCTGCTGCTGGTCTCGAAGAAGGCGCAGGCCATCCGGTTCAACGCCTCGGACGAGGCGCTGCGGCCGATGGGTCGGGCCACCTCGGGCGTGATCGGCATGCGCTTCACGGACGACGATGTCCTACTCGCCATGGAGGTCGTCCGGGACGGTCTGGACGTCCTGGTGGCCACGAACGGGGGATACGCGAAACGTACCCCGATCGAGGAATACCCGGTGCAGGGCCGGGGAGGTAAGGGCGTGCTGACTGCGAAGATCACCGAACGGCGCGGTGGTCTGGTCGGTGCGGTGGTGATCGACCCGGACGACGAGTTGTTCGCGATCACCAGCAACGGTGGTGTCATCCGGACTCCGGTGAAGCCTGTACGCCGTACGCGTGACCGGAACACAATGGGGGTCAAGCTGATGGACCTCCCGGACGGCGTGACTATCGTGGCGATTGCTCGCAATGCCGACGAGCCTGACGAACAGGACTAGTTGAATGACGGAGACACAGGCGAAGTCGGGGAACACGGGGACCTCGGCCAACCCGGTCGACGAGGAGGCCGCCAAGGGCGGCACACCAGCGACCGGCCGCGCGGCCGTGGGCCGGGCCACGGTTCCCGCCGACGCGCCTGCCCCGAAATTCACCCGGGCTCCCGGCATGACACCCCCGCCGGAGCAGCCCGGCGAGGACGCGGGATCGGGTGACACCAAGGCCGAGAAGTCGGCCGGTGAGGCAGCGACGTCCACCGGGGCGGCCCCCACGGCGGCCGCCCCGAACCCGGCGCGGCCGACGACCACGCAGCCGATCAGCACCCGACCCGGTCAGGCGACATCGACCGGGGCTACTGGCACGCAGCCCCGGATCACACCGGGCATGACGCCGCCGGATCCGGGGCGTACGTCCACCGGTGGTCGCCCCGTGAGCGGTGGCGGTCTGCCGCCGGGGATCGGCAACCCGTCGGCCGTCGGGGCTGCCCGGGTCGGCGAGGCGGTCCGCGCCGCGCGGAGCTCGGTCAGCTCCGCGGCGTCCCGTGGGCCGCGCCGGGCCCGGCTGAACCTCAAGCGGATCGACCCCTGGTCCGTGATGAAGTTCGCGTTCGCCGTCTCGGTGGTGCTGTTCATCGTCGTGGTGGTCGCCACGTCGGTGCTCTACCTGGCGCTGGACGCGATGGGCGTGTTCCAGAGCGTCAACGACAGCCTCAGCGACCTGGTCAACGCGGGTGGTGGGCAGAGCACCAGCGGGTTCCAGATCACCGCCAAGGGCGTGATCCTCAGCTCGGCGCTGATCGGCCTGGTCAACGTGGTGCTGTTCACCGCGCTGGCCACGCTGGGCGCGTTCGTCTACAACGTCTGCGCCGACCTGGTCGGCGGGATCGAGCTGACGCTCGCCGAGCGGGACTGAGTGTGACCGGGGCGTCGGGGCCTCCGCGGAATGCGGTCGCTCCGACGCCCCGTACTCAGGTAGGTTTTGCGGGCGGCGACGACCCGGATCGCGCAGTCGGACCCCGATTTGGGGCCGGCGCGGCGGATGGGTTAATCTTGCTCGTCGCTACGCGGGGCTATAGCTCAGTCGGTTAGAGCGCAGAGCTGATAACTCTGAGGTCGATGGTTCGATTCCATCTAGCCCCACCGCACATCGTCCGACGGTAGTCGAGCGCAAGGGGTTGCCCCATGTTCAAGAAGCTGCTGATCCTGGCCGGCGTCGTCGGCGTGGCTGCCGTCGTCTTCAACAAGGTCAAGGCCGCCAACGACGAGCGCGCCCTCTGGCACGAGGCGACCACCGCGCCCGACCTGCGCTGATATCAAGATGGCGGCGATTTGGTCGCCGTCGTTGCGGGGCCCTAGCTCAACTGGCAGAGCACTGCCTTTGCAAGGCAGGGGTTAGGGGTTCGAGTCCCCTGGGCTCCACCAGCGCTTTCTTCGGCTGATCTCGGCCCTCGGTACAGCCAACCGGTCTGCGCTACGGTGCTCGCTGTGATCCGGCAAACCATGGCGGCCTCCGTAGACAAGCCGAGCGAGGTCGAGGCGGCTGAGGCCTGGTTGAACGCCAACCGAGACGCTCTCACCCACGCCGAAGAGGATGGCGGCTGCGGCTGCTGCGTCCGGGCCTGGAAGTTGGAAGGGCCTGCCGAGCTGTTGGCGACGATCCCCTACGAGGTCTCGGCCTCCTCCGACTGGGATACGGCCTAGCCGCTTCCTGGAAGCAGACCGACGGGTCGCGTCGCGGGCCCTACCACGACTCCCCGGCTGCGCCCGGCGGGAAGCGCCGCCCACCGCCACGCCGCCTCAGGCAGTCGAACCCTTTGACGTCTCACCGTGAGTGGTCATGGGTCGACGTGTGAGGTCCATTGCCTCGACTGCCGTTACCAGTGGCGCCAACTCGGGGTTCTTGGCGGCGTCGTCCAGCGCTTTCCGCAGGGCGGTGTCGTTGGTCGGCCGGGCCTCCCGCAGGAGCTTCAGGCCGGCGTCGGTGACGTCGGTGTAGATGCCGCGGCGGTCGGTCGGGCACAGGTAGCGGGAGAGCAGGCCACGGTCCTCCAGACGGGCGACCAGGCGGGTGGTGGCGCTCTGGCTCAGCACCACGGCGTCGGCGACCTGCTTCATCTGCAGATGGCCGCCTGCGCGGTCGTGCTGGCGGCTGAGCACGTCGAGCAACGAGTACTCCCGCACGCTGAGGTCGTGCGCGGACTGCAGAGCGCGCTCAAGGTGTGCCTCGATCCTGCCGTAGAGGAGGGAGAGGGCTGCCCATCCGCTGGCGAGGGCGGTTAGCGCGGGATCCGTGGCGGTCATGGTCCGGGTCTTCCTTTGGGGCGGGAGTTTCAGGGTAAGCCTGTTCCGGGAATGTCAGCTAGCGCCTACATCAGGCCCTTGCAAGCAAGTTTGGTGGCCGTCGCTGGATTCTCCACCCGGCCGCCGAACCGATCAGCCTGGTTCCTCGTGGAGCCGCCCGAACCTGGGCGTACCCGTTGAGGTGCCGGGCCACAGCGAAAGGTGCGTCATGACCGTCTCCGGCACTCCGATGAACCTCACCCGGGCCGCCCACGTCGGGATCTCAGTCTCGGATCTGGACGCCTCGATCGCGTTCTATTCCGCTCTCACCGGGCGGGAACCTGTGGCGGAGGGGACCATGGGCAGCGTGCGGTTCGGCATTACGCAAGGGCTGCCTACCGCGAAGCTGCGATACGCGACGATCAACCTGGACGGTCTCGGCATCGACCTGATCGAGTTCCAGGAGCCGGTCGGGGAACGCACGAACGGCATGGCGAACCGCCCCGGCTCCATGCATCTCTGCTTTCGGGTCGACGACTTCGACGCCGTGTACCAGCGGATGAAGGAAGCCGGCTACGACTTCCTCGGCGACGACTACACGTTCATCGCGGGCGAGGTCACCCCTGAGGCGGCGCTCGGCACCAAGGTCGCCTACTTCTCCGATCCGGACGGCACGAACCTGGAGATCATCGAGCCCAAGGGCGGCTTCGCGGGCTAGACAGCGGGCCCGCACCTCGCCGCCGATGGTCATCCGGTGCGCGGTTCACGGCAGGCGGGACTCACCTCTGGACGTCCGGAGGCGGGTCCCGCCTGCCGTATGGGCGACCCGCAGGATAATCGCCGCCGTCGGCGAGGGCCGTTCCCACAGTGGATCCTCGCCTGGGCGCCTCGACGAACTCTTCGGGCCTACCGCCAATTTGGCCGCTGACGACGACTCCGGTGGCCGCAACGGGTCGCTGACCTGCGCAAAGAAGCGCCGGCCCGACGATGTGTCGGGCCGGGCGCGTCCGGATCGAGCTACGCGACGAAGCGGGAACGGCGACGGCGTGCGATCACGAAGCTCGCGCCGCCGACGAGCAGGAGCGCGCCGCCGATGCCGGCCACTGTCGCGGTGTCGGCGCCGGTCACGGGCAGTCCGCCACCATCACCGCCGGCGGCGACCGGGCTGGTGGAGGTGGCCGCAGTCGGCGCGACGGTCGACGTCGCGCTCGCCGTGGGGGTGGGCTGCGTCGTCGGCGACGTCGTCGGCGTCGGGGTGGGCTGCGCCGCGCAGTCGAGCGCACGGGCGGCGTACAGGCCCTCGTTCAGGTAGGCCAGGTAAGGGTCGACTGTTTCGGCGTCGAGCGTCTTCTGCGCGGCCTCCTTCACCTTGGGGCCGGCGCCGGTCATCGTCTGGCCAACCTTGATCCGCAGATCGATCGTCCAGACGGCCTGTGCGTCGTTCTTGAGCCAGGCGCGCAGATCCGCCGAGGTGCCGTCCAGCCGCTTCTGAATGACGTCGGGCAGGGTGGGCAGGGCTTCGTTGTTTGCGGCGAACAGGATCCGGTTGGCCAGCAGCCGTAGCTGGCTGACATTGGCGGTGTCCAGGTCGAAGGTGAACAGCTCACGGATGTCCGTGAACGTCTTGCGCTCGACCGTCTGGCAGTTCTGGTCGAGCCCGGGCGACGCGCTCTGTGCCATCGCCGGCGCGGCCGGAACCATGAAGGCCAGCGCTATCGCGATGCCGGCCGGGATCTTGCCTCGCATGTGGATCGTCCTCCCCGTTGTAGATCAAAGCCTGCGGATACTACCGCCCACGGGCGTAGCGCATGGCCCCGCGTTTACCGGGACGGGAGGCGGGGATCCGCGATCGTGCGCATCGACGTGAACGAACCGAACTCGGCCGAGAATTTCTGGGAAGGGATGCGGGAGGTGGCCGCTGCCGCTACCCGGCACCAGGACGACGACCTGCTCGCAGCGGTCGTCAAGATTGGCAGAGCCGCGCTGGCCCAGGGCGTCGAACTCGTGCCATCCTCCGGATTCTTTCTCGCGTGTCCGGTGTGCAGCGCCGCGTCGGGGCAGCGCTGCATCAATTCGCCCGGTCACCCCCTTGGCGACGACAGACTTCATCCGGAACGCATCGAGTTGGCCGAGAAGGCGATGCGGGGCGAGGTGCCGCTCCCCGGACCGCTCCGGTAACGACGTGTCGGCCCGGGGGTCGTCCTTGTCAGGAGCGGGAGCGCCGCGCGCGCGTCAGCCGTTGGAAGCGCGGACCTGCCCGGAGCCACAGGAGCGACACCGCCAATCCGATGGCTCCCATGGCGACGATGACCCCGCGGGGCAGTTCGGTGTTGACCGGTTCCGGCATGCACCGGGACGGGGTGTAGTCGATGGTGAGCTGCTGGTGCAGCGGCGGTAGCCGCCGGTCGGGAAACGACCGTTCGTAGATGCCGCAGGTGGCGGGCCCATCGACGGCGTCTACCCGCAGCAGGACGTAGGGGCCGTCGGTGGTCCGGGCCGGTTCCACCGCGATCACCGTCGCCGGCGTCAGCACGCCGTCGGGTGGGGGCGGCTCGCGGTCGTCGGTGACACCCAGCAGTATCAGCAGGCCGCAGGGCAGCAGCAGCGCCAGCGGAAGACTTGGCCAGGCTTTCGGACGAGTTCCGTTGGCCAGGAACGACGGCATGCCGCCAGGCTAGTCAGCGAGATCAATGATGCCCGAGCCACCGGTCAGCGCTGCCGTCAGTCGCCGTCGACGGGCTGGGCGAGGTCGGGTCGGGCTGCCGGGAGATGCGCGACCAGCCTGGTGAGCGCGCCGTTGGCGAGGGTGGCGCCGAGCGCCGATCCGGCGCCGATGGTCCAGCCCACCGGCCCGAGCGGGGTGCAGCCGAAGAACTGACTCACACCCGGCGTCTGCACCACCACGACGAGCACTCCCAGCGACGCCGCCGTGGACGCCAGCACCGCCGGGCTGGTGCCGCCGGCCAGGATGGTCTGGCCGAGTTGGGTGCCGACCAGGGAGACGAGAGCGACGGTGCCGGCCCGGCGCTGCCGCCCGGTGTACCGGGCCAACGTCCAGCCGACCGTCGCGCCCAGCGTGGTGGACGCCGCGCGCAGGCCGATCTCCCTGCTGAGGGTCTCACCGAGGGACGCGTCCGGGCCCTCCCGAAGCAGTCCGTCGGTGCGGTCCGAGGCGGGTGGCCGGACCGCGATGGCCAGCGCCGGGGCCAGGTCGGTGAGCAGGTTGACCAGCAGCAGTTGCCGGCCGGTGAGGGCCGAGCGGCCGGTCGCCGCGGCGCTGAGCACGCTGAACGCGATTTCGCCGAGGTTGCCGCCGACGAGGATGCTCAGCGCGTGCCGGACCGAGGACCACATGGCACGCCCCTCGACCAGGGTGGCGATGATGGTCTCCAAGCGGTCGTCGGTGACCACCAGGTCGGCGGCCGCCCGGGCCGCCGGTGTGCCACGTTGGCCGAGGGCGATGCCGACGTCGGCCAGCCGGATCGCCGGGGCGTCGTTGGCGCCGTCGCCGGTCATCGCCACGGTCCGCCCGCACTTCTGCAACGCCTGGATGATCCGTACCTTGTGCGTCGGGGTGCAGCGGGCCACCACGTCGGTGGTGGCGAGCCGTTCGGCGAGCGCCTCGTCGTCCAGTTGGTCGAGTTCGGCGGCCGTGACCACCCGCTGCTCGTCGTGCTCGCTGATGGTGGCCGCGATGGCCTCGGCGGTGGCCGGGTGGTCACCGGTGATCATGATGGTGTGCACGCCCGCCTGCCGGATGCGGCGTACCGCCGGGGCGGCGCTCTCCCGGACCCCGTCCGCGAGCGCCAGGAACCCCACGAAGGTCAGCCCCTGGACCTCGGAGTCGGTGATCTGCGCGGCGTCCACCTGGCACTCGGCGACAGCGAGGATCCGGTGCCCGGCGCCCGCCCGGTCGGCCAACACGCGCTGAAGTTCCGCGCGGCCGGCGTCGTCCAGCGGCTCCCGTCGGCCGTCGGTACGCCGGTTCACGCACCGGGGCAGCACCGTCTCGGGGGCGCCCTTGACGCTCAACAGCAGGCGTCCGTCGGTCTCGCCGACGGTGGCGTGGTAGCCGCGGGACGGCTCGAACGGCAGCCCGCCGACCGCGCGCCAGCCGGTCGCCCCGGTCTGCTCGACAACCTGAGCCGTGGCGGCGCCCCGCCGAACCGCCCGGTCGGTCTGCAACGCCAATTCTTCCGGATCGGCCGCCGCCGGGGTGGCCCGCAGCGCGGTGGCGAGGGTCGACCGTAGGCGGTCATCGAGCCGGTCCACCGGCGCGTACCGGTCGCCGACCCCGTCGCCGACCCCCGCGAGGAGCAACTTGCCCTCGGTGAGGGTGCCGGTCTTGTCGAAGCAGAGCACATCCACCCGGCCCAACGCCTCGATGGTGCGCGGATTGCGGACCAACGCGCCGTGCTCGGCGAGGCGTCGGGCCGCCGCCAGTTGCGCGGCGCTGACCAGGAACGGCAGCCCCTCCGGCACCGACGCCACGGCCAGGTTCGCGGCGGTCGCCGCCGTTTCGGCCAGGGGTACGCCCCGGAGCAGTCCCGCCCCGGCGACGGCGATCGCCGAACCGGCGGCCAACGGGATGGCGGCGCTGGTCAACGAGCCGAGTCGAGCCTCCACCCCGCTCGTCGGGGGCGCCTGGCGGACCAGCGCCAGACTGCGGCCGGACTCGGTGTCGGCCCCGGTCGCCACCACGACGGCGGTGCCGTGGCCGGCGGCGACGGTGGTGCCCTCGTACAGCATCGAGTGGCGGTCGGCGATGGCCGCGGCGACGACCGCCCGGTTGCTCTTGGCGACCGGCAGCGACTCGCCGGTCAGCGACGACTCGTCCGCCTCCAATCCCACCGATTCGAGCACCCGGCAGTCGGCCGGTACCGAGTCACCCGGTTCGAGGGTGATGACGTCGCCGAGCACCAGGTCCTCGGCCGCGACGACCTGCTCGGCTCCGTCCCGGCGGACCCGGGCGGTCACCGCCGAGCGCGACAGCAGCTCCGCCAGCGAACGTTCGGTGTTGCGCTCGTGCACGGCGCCGACCAGTGCCGACCCGCCGACGACGCTGCCGACCAGCGCGGCGTCGACGAGCGAGCCGAACGACGCGGACAGCACCGCCCCGGCCGCCAGCACGGGTGTGAGTGGGTTGGACAGCTCGTCCAGGAACGCCCGCAGCAGCCCACCACCGCTGGGCGTGCCGCCGCCCGTGCCGTTGTCGTCATGCCGGCGGTGCGCCTCCGCGCTGGTCAACCCGTCGGGTGTGGTGTCCAGGTGGTCCAGCACGGTCCGTACCGGCATCAGGTGCCAGGCGGTCGCCACCGGCGCCGGCGCGTCCGACCGGTCGGGTAGCCGGTGGGCCCGCCAGACCCCGTTCGCGAACGCCAGCGCGGCCGCGCCGTTGACCGCCACGAGGGCCCGATGTGGCAGTTGGGCCGGCGGCGCGGTGAACGCGCCCAGCGCACCCAGTCCGGTGCCCGCCATGGCGAGCCGGATGTTCTGCTGGGTCATCCGCCGGGCTGCCCCGGTCGCCTCG
The DNA here is from genome assembly GCF_040675055.1 of Micromonospora sp. NPDC049662. Taxonomy (NCBI): domain Bacteria; kingdom Bacillati; phylum Actinomycetota; class Actinomycetes; order Micromonosporales; family Micromonosporaceae; genus Micromonospora; species Micromonospora sp. NPDC049662. The sequence continues at coordinate 138,178 of NZ_JBFAOC010000004.1, read as the reverse complement.
ACCAACAGTGCCACCACCCGAAGGTCGGCGCCGACCAGCAGGTGCGCTCCCCACGGGGGCAACTCCTCGGCGGCCGACATGCCGAGCCCGCAGTCGGACGCGCCGAGCGCCGCCCGGTCGCCGGAGACCAGCATGACCACCGCGCCGTCGCGCTGGAGCGCGCGTACGGAGTCGGCCAACCGGTCTCCACCGGGCAGCAGCGTGTCGGCGAAGTCGTACCGCTGCTCGTCGCCCCCGGCCACGACCAGCCTCAGTCCGGCGTGCCGCGCGGCGGCGGGTAGACCGTCGACTCCGGGCGCGGGCTCCGGTTCGACCCGCAGCAGCGCGGCCAGTCGTCCCGCGTTGGTCAGCCCGAGCAACTGCCCGCCCGCCGTACGCAGCCGCTCGCCGTCCGGTACGTCGCCGCGGGCGTCCTCGGGCAGCCGGTCCAGGGGTGCGAGCCGCCAACCGTCGGACTCCCGCGCGGTGGTCGGGTCGGCGGGGTCGAACAGCTCGAACGCCCGCTCCGCCACCTCGTCGACGTCCGCGTCGGCGGCCGGGGCCAGATCGGCGAGTACGCCCCGCTCCGACCCGAGCATTGCGGCGTCCAGCACCAGCGTGTCGATCCGGTCCAACTGCCGCAGCACACTGCGGTCCATCGCGATCACCCCGCGCCGGGCGAGGACTCGGCCGAGCTGCGCCGCGTACCCCTCCCGCCCGCTGCCCGGGGCCTTCGGTAGCGCGGAGAGTCCCAGCGCGGCGGCCCGTTTGGGTCCGGCGAGCGGCGTCGCCGCGGCTGCCGCCGCCGCGCCCGCGGCGAGCACCCGGTTGATGTAGCGCTCGACCGGGCCGTCCGGTTTCGGGCAGGGGCGCTCTACCGCCGGCCACCGGGCGGTGGCACGTTCCGGGTCACCGGTCAGCCGTGGCTCGGCCTCCTCCCAGGCGGCGAGCTGGGCCCGCGCCTCGCCCCACTGCACCATCCGTTGGGCGCCGTCGAGGACTATCCCCGTCCACCTGCCGGTCAGGCCCTGCACGACGGCTTCGGCCAGCGGGAAGATGACGTCGGCGCGGGGGTCGGAGCGCAGTCGTCTACCGACGAAGGCGTGCAGTTTCGGTTGCAGGTCGGCGGCGGCCAGCAGGCCGGCGACCTCACCGGGCAACGGTGTGAACGGCAGGATGCGGGTGGCCGCCGAGATGGTCAGACCCAGCGCGTCCGAGGCGAGCGCGCCGAGGGTGCGCGGCGTACGCGGCCCCTCTTCCGGCGGGTGCGGGGGTGGGATCTCCGGGTCGGGCTCGTGGTCACAGGTCCGCTCGACCCGGCTGATGGCGGCGATGAGGTCGCGCAGCCTCGGCTCGGGGGCCTGCACGGCCACCACGACCCGACCCGAGGGTGCGTTCACCCGGGCCCAGGCGACTCCGGGAAGCCGTTCCAGCGCGGCCTCGACCTGCCGGGCCAACCGGTCGCCGCCGTCCTGGCAGACACCGTGTACCTCGATGTGGTGGCGGCCCGGGCGCGACCAGACCCGGCGTCGGCTGAGGCCGGCGGTCCGGGCCAACCGGGTCGCGGCCGACCCGACGGTCCGGGACGCCTCACCGACCAGGTGCGGTACGCCGATGGACGGCAGGAGGCGGCCGGCGGCACGACCCGCCGCCGTCATCGAGGCGTACGGCCGGACGGACGCCGACCCGACTCCCCGTTGCCGATTGTTGTGCCGTCGGTCATCTCGTCCTCCCGCCGCCCTCGCGTCCGGCGGCCTGGCTTCCCGACCTGGCGTCCGTTATGCCCCTCGGCGGACCGGAACTTTGCGCGGCGGGCTGCGCATGGACGGGGTGGCCGGTGGAATCCGACGACCAGCACCGGACACGGGGAGGCCGGAATGAGCACGCTGACGCGACACCTCAACGGTTCACGCGAGAACGTCCAGATGTACAGCCGGCGGGTCGAGCTGCCCATACTGGGCGAGGTGGCCGTACCGCCACCGGACAAGGTCGCCTACTACGCCGGGCTCGGGGTCCTGGCCGCGTTGCAGGTGATCGAGTGGCCGCTCGCCTTGGTGATCACCGCCGGGCATCTCCTCGCGGACCAGCACTTCTCGGGACTGGTACGCGGCGTCGGGGAGGCGATCCAGGAAGCCTGACGAGATCCGGGTCACGCCCCGGTTGACATGAATCCGGGTTGAGGTCGCAGGCTCGGTGCATGTCGAGCCGAACCGCCACCCTCGCCCCAGCGCCCGTCGGGCTGTTCACGTCTCGGCTGCGGGCGATGACGGTCGGCAGCGTGGCGCTGGTGTCGCTGCTCGCCTTCGAGGCGCTGGCGGTGGGCACGGCCATGCCGACCGTGGCGCGCAGTCTGGACGGCCTGGCGTTGTACGGCATCGCGTTCGGCGGCCCGTTCGCCGCCGGTGTGCTGGCCATGGTCGTCTCCGGCATCTGGTGCGACGCGCGGGGACCCCGGGGGCCGATGTGGCACGGCGTCGCCTGGTTCGTGGTGGGACTGCTGATCGCCGGTACGGCGCAGGCGATGACGGCACTGGTGGTCGGCCGGGTGGTGCAGGGCTTCGGCTCCGGGCTGCTCTCGGTCGCGCTCTACGTCATCGTCGGGCAGGCGTACCCGGAGGAACTGCACCGGCGGATCTTCGCCGCGTTCGCGGCGGCGTGGGTCGTACCCTCGCTGGTCGGGCCGGCGCTGGCCGGGCTGATCGTCGAGTACCTGGGCTGGCGGTGGGTCTTTCTCGTGGTGCCGGCGGTGGCCGTCCCGGCGGTGCTGCTGATCCAGCCGGGCCTGCGGTCGCTCGACGCGACCGTGCGGACCCGGCCGCCGGTCGGCGCGGTCGCCCGCATCGGTTGGGCCTGCGGGGCGGGCGCGAGCGCCGCACTGTTGCACATCGGGGGGCAGCAGCGTGGCGTGGCGGCCCTGACGGTGATCGCGCTCGCCCTGGCCGGTCTGGTGATCTGCGCTCCGCGCCTGCTACCAGCCGGGTTCCTCCGGGCGGGCCGGGGGCTGCCCACCGTCGTCGGTCTGCGGGGTCTGGCGTCGGCGGCGTTCGTCGGCGCCGAGGTGGTCATCCCGTTGATGCTGTCCCGGGAGCGGGGACTGTCGCCGACCGCCGCCGGGCTGGTCCTCACCGTGGGCGCGCTGGCCTGGTCGGTGGGCTCCTGGATACAGGGTCGAATTCCGGTGCCGGCCTCCCGGGCCAGCCTGCCGCGCGTCGGCCTGTGCGCGATCACGGCCGGTACGGCGACGGTGGCGCTGGCCGTCCGACCCGAGGTGCCGGTGGCCGTCGCCGTGCTGGGCTGGGCGGTCGCCGGGCTCGGCATGGGGCTGCTCTACCCGTCGTTGTCGGTGCTCACGTTGGAGCTGTCCGCATCCGGTGAGCAGGGCCGCAACAGCTCGTCGCTGCAACTGGGCGACTCCCTCTTCGCGGCGACCGTGCTGGCGCTCACCGGCGCCGTTCTGGCTGCGGGGAGCGCGCCCGGCCCGTCGAGCTATCTGGTGACGCTCGTGGTGGCGGCTGGTCTGGCGTTGTTCGGCGCGTTGCTGGCCGGCCGGGTGGTGGTGCCGGGGAGTACCCGGCCGGGCGGGTGATCCACCGCCGATTCCGCGCATCGGTCCCGGTCGGGCGTCAGGATGGCAGCGGTGAGCTTCCTGACCGTCCTGCCGCTGGCCGTGGTGATGGTCGCCGGGACCCAACTGGTCGTGGCGATCTTCCTCGCCTCGTCCGACCGGCCCCGGGCCGCGTCGTCCGGCTTCCTCGCCGGCGCCGGACTGGTGGTGGTCGCCGGCGTGACGGTGAGCTGGTTGCTGACCCGGGTGCTGGGCGGGCTGGCGAACGACGCCAGCACGGCCGCCCGCAAGGTCGACAGTGGTCCGGCCATCGACCTGGTGGTCCTCGCGCTGCTGGTGGTCATGGCCGTGGTGATCTGGGTACGCCGCGACCGCTCCGGGCCGCCACGATGGCTGGGCAGCGTCAGTCACGCCGATCCGCGCTGGGCGGCGCGTACGGGCGCGCTGCTCTTCGTGGTGACACCCACCGACGACCTCACCATGGCCACGGTGGGCGCGACCGTGGCCCGGCACGACCTTCCGTGGTGGCACCTGGTGCCGTTCGTGCTGCTCACCGTGCTGCTGCTCGCCGTGCCGCTGCTGGCGCTGGTGCTGCTCGGGTCGAAGGCCGCGCGGGTGCTCGCCCGGATGCGGAGCTGGGCCGAGGGGCACGCGTGGATCGTCAACGAGATCGTGATCGCGTTCTTCGCGCTGCTCACGGTGTTGGACCTGGTCAAGTCGAGGTGAGGTCCCGGTGCCCCGGACACGTACGGGGGAACCGCGCGGAGATGAGAGATGCGCCGGTTCACGTTCGTCTTACGGTGACGCCATGTTCGTTGTCGTCACCACGGTGATCCTCTACGTCTTCGGTTTCGTGTTCCTCTACGGCGTGATCCGGCTGGGCGTCCGGCACGCGTTGGAGGACCTGGAGCTTCAGCGGGCCCGGGCCCGACGCGAAGAGGAGCTGGCGGCCGACCGCGACCGCTCGTTCATGCGCAACAACGCGTTCCTCGCGGGCAGTTGAGCCGCGACGTGGACGTGGCGTCGCGGGACGTCGCCGGTGTCGACGGGCGATCCGGCGGCACGGGTGCGAGGATCGCATCCGTGATGGGAACGTTGAAGACCGAACCGGCCCGTGCCCGCCTCGATCTGCTCGCCCCGCCGGTCGCGGAGGCCATCGCCCAGTGGCCCGCCGAAGCGCCGGTCGACGTCGACGACGTGCTGGTCGCGCCGATCGACGCCGACCTCGCCGACACGGCGGAGTTCTGTGCCGCGTACGAGGTGGGGTTGGACGTGTCGGCCAACTGCGTCGTGGTGGCCGGCAAGCGCGAGGGTGTGGTCCGTTACGCGGCCTGCATCGTGCTGGCGACCACGCGGGCCGACGTGAACGGGGTGGCCCGCAGGGCGCTGGACGTCCGCAAGGCGAGCTTCGCCCCGATGACCGACGCGGTCGAGTTGACCGGCATGGAGTACGGCGGCATCACCCCGATCGGGCTGCCGGCGCAGTGGCCGATCCTGGTGGACGCGCGGGTGATCGCCACCCCGCACGTGATCATCGGGTCCGGCGTACGGCACAGCAAGATCGCGCTGCCCGGACCGGCGCTGGGCGCACTGCCCGGCGCGCAGGTGGTGGAAGGCCTGGCCAGGCCGGCCTGACCAGGCATCAGCATCGATACCGTTGCACGTGAAACATCACGCCTGACCGGCAGCGGCCTCCCGCTGTTCGACCTCGGCCAGCGCGGCGAGCAGCGTGGACGTCTCCTGGGCGCCGCTTACCGCGTACTTTCCGGCCAGCACGAACGTCGGCACGCTGGTGATGCCCAGGTCTCGGGCGGCGGCCAGGTCGGCGGCGAGTTCCGCGGTCCGCTCGTCGGAGTCGAGGAACCGGCGGGCGTCGGCGGCGTCCAGGCCGATCGAGCCGGCGATCGTCGCCAACACCTCCCGGGAGCCGATGTCGAGACCCTTCGTGAAGTGCGCCTGGAACAGGGCGTCCACCATCTCGGCGGCCCGGTCGCGCTCGGTGGCGTAGCCGACGAGCCGGTGCGCGTCGAAGGTGTTCGCGGCCACCGCGTGGTCGTAGTCCAGCCGGAGCCCGTCGCCCGCCGCGACCTGGACCACCCGCTCGACCATCTGCCGCGCCCGGTTGGGACCGCCGAACTTGTCGGCCAGCGCGTCGACCACCGGGAGCGGTTCGGGCACCGGCGACGGGTCGAGTTGGAACGGCCGATAGCGGACGGTCACCTCACCGTCGTAGCGGGCAAGTGCCTCGTCCAGGCGGCGCTTGCCCAGGTAGCACCACGGGCAGACCACGTCCGCGTAGATCTCGATCTCCATGATCGGTGGCAACTGCCCGCTCAGCCGAGTTGTTCCCGGACCTGCCGCTTGAGCCGGCCCAGGATCGCGGTGCCCCCGCGTACCCGCAGCGGACTGATCGCCTGGGCCAGGCCCATCCGCTGGTAGAGATCGTCCGGAACCGCCAGCACCTCCTCGGCGCTCGCGCCGGCCAGCCCCTCGGCGAGGATCCCGGCGAATGCCCGGGTGGTCGGCGCCTCCGGCGGGCAGTCGAAGAGCGTCTCGACCACCCCGTCCGGCGTCACGGTGGCGCGCAGGAAGAACGCGGTCTGGCACTCGGGCACCTGCTCCATGCCCTCGCGCGCGGTGTCGTCGTCCGGCAGCAGGGGAATGACGTCCGCGTACTCCAGCAGCATCTCCAACACCAGGTCGCGCGGCGCGGCGGCGAACTCGTCGACGATCTCGGCCAGTCGGGCCGGCATGTCAGCCATGAGTCGAGGCTACCGCCGGCGCCGACGGCTCACGTGGTCGGCGACTGTTCGCTGATCTCACTCAATGCGCTGGTCGGGTCGAGCTGCATGGCCAGGTCACCGAGCGAGACGATGCCCACCAGCTTGCGGTCGCTGTCGCAGACCAGCACCCGCCGGATACCCCGGTCCCGCATGAGCGCCGCGGCCTCCCCGGCCGTGCAGTGCTGCTCGATCATGACCACCTCGCGGGTGACGATCGAGCCGATGGTGGTCGACGCCGGAGACGCGTTCTCGGCGACCGCCCGGACCACGATGTCCCGGTCGGTGAGCATGCCGGCGAGGGTGGCGCCGTCGGTGACCACCACGTCGCCGATGTCCGCCTCCTTCATCACCCTGGCCGCCTCGTCCAGGGTGGTCTCCGCCGACAGGTACACGACCTGCTTGGTCATCACGTCGCTGACCCGGTAACCGGTCATGAGATCCTCCGAAGACGCTTCACCCGATCCGACTGCACTACCCCGTGACGCGGCGGCTACACCAGGTTCGCACGCTCGCGGCCGACCTCGTCGACGATCCGCTCCACCACGGCGTCCACCGGCAGTTCCGTCCGCCGGTCACCGGCCCGCTCGCGCAGCTCGACGTACCCGTCGCTCAGACGGCGGCCGACCACGACGGCGCGCGGGATGCCGATCAGCTCGGCGTCGGTGAACTTCACCCCGGCCGAGACGTGCGTGCGGTCGTCGACCAGCACGCGCACGCCGGCGGCGGCCAACCGCCCGCCGAGGTCCAGCGCCGCGTCGAGCTGCGGGCCCTTGCCCGCCACCACCAGGTGTACGTCGCACGGCGCGACCGCCGCCGGCCAGCGCAGCCCACGCTCGTCGTGGTGCTGCTCGGCGATGGCCGCGACCGCTCGGGAGATCCCGATGCCGTAGCAACCCATGGTGGGTCGGACCGGCTTGCCGGCCGGCCCGAGCACGTCGACGGCGAACGCGTCGGTGTACCGGCGACCGAGCTGGAAGATGTGCCCGATCTCGATGCCCCGCCGGATGGTCAGCTCGCCGTCGGCGCAGTCGGGGCAGGCGTCGCCGGCACGTACCTCGGCCGCCTCGATCGTGCCGTCGGGCGTGAAGTCCCGGCCGCAGACCACGTCGGTGGCGTGCCGACCCGGCTCGTTCGCGCCCGTCAGCCATGCCGAGCCGGTCACCACCCGGGGATCGACCAGGTAGCGGATGCCCAGCTTGGCGAGCACCTGCGGGCCGAGGTAACCGCGTACCAGCTCCGGATGGTCGGCCCACTCCTCGAAGACCGTCACCTGCGCCGGCTCCAGCGCGGCGGCGAGCCGCTTCAGGTCGACCTCCCGGTCCCCGGGCAGCCCGACCACCAGGGGTTCGGCGCGGTCCGCCCCGGGCTGACGCACGGTCAGGACGACGTTCTTCAGGGTCTCGGCGGCGGTCCAGTCGTCGCGGTCACCCAGCCGCCGGCTGTTCGCCAGCTCGACCAGGCTGGCGATCGTCGGAGTCTCCGGGGTGTCGTGCACCTGCGCCGCCGGCTTGGCGTCGGGGTCGCCCGCAGCGGGCGCGCGGGTGACGACCGCCTCGGTGTTCGCCGCGTAGTCGCAGGCGGTACAGCCGACGAAGGTGTCCTCGCCGACCGGCGTCGAGGCCAGGAACTCCTCCGACGCAGAGCCGCCCATCGCGCCGGACATCGCGTGCACCACCGTGTGGTCCAGGCCCAGCCGATCGAAGATCCGCTGGTACGCCGCCCGGTGCCGGGCGTACGCATCCCGCAGGCCCGCCTCGTCCAGGTCGAAGGAGTACGCGTCCTTCATCAGGAACTCCCGGCCGCGCAGCACACCGGCCCGGGGCCGCGCCTCGTCGCGGAACTTCGTCTGCACCTGGTAGAGCGTCACCGGGAAGTCCCGGTACGAGGTGAACACGTCCTTGACCAGCAGCGCCGCCATCTCCTCGTGGGTGGGCGCCAGCAGGTGCTCGGCGCCGCGCCGGTCGGCGAGGGTGAAGAGGAGGTCGCCATACTCCGTCCACCGGCCGCTGGTGCGGTACGGCTCGGCGGGCAGCAGCGCCGGGAAGTGCACCTCCTGGTCGCCGATCGCGTTCAGCTCTGCGCGCACCACCTCGGTGATCCGGTCCAGCACCAGCTTGCCCAGCGGCAGCCACGTGTAGCCGCCCGGCGCGGCGCGGCGGATGTACCCGGCGCGCAGCAGCAGCCGATGGCTCGGCACCTCCGCGTCGGCCGGATCCTCGCGCAGGGTCCGCAGCAACAGGGTCGACATGCGTAGCAGCATTCGCGCAGCCTAGGGCCGGGCTGATCGTCCAGGCGACCCAATTCGCCCAGCGCGCCACCGGCCGGCCAGTCTCGTCGCGGTCGTCGAAACTGACCCGTCCGGGCGGCAACCACCGTTGCCCAGGGCGACGTCTGGAGAAGCATCATGTCTCTCCCGCACCACTACCCCAAGGATCGGCACGTGTGGACCCTCTGCTGAGTGAGTTCGACTCGTTCGTCCGTACCCGTACCCCGGCGCTGTTGCGCTCGGCCTACCTGCTCACCGGCGACCAGCACCTGGCCGAGGATCTCGTCCAGTCGGCGTTGGCCCGGACCCACCGCTCCTGGAGCCGCCTGCACCACAGCGGCAACGCCGAGGCGTACACCCGCAAGACCATGTACCACCTGCAGGTGTCCTGGTGGCGCCGCCGTCGGATACCCGAGTCGATGCCGGGCGACCTGCCCGAGCCACGCGGAGGCGGCTCGACCCCCGACCACGCCCACCAGACCAGCCTGCGACTCACCCTGCGGGCGGCGCTGGCGAAGCTCTCCCCGAAACAACGTGCCGTGCTGGTGCTGCGGTTCTTCGAGGACCGCACCGAGGCGGAGGCCGCCGACCTGCTCGGTGTCACGGTCGGCACCGTGAAGAGCCAGACGGCCAAGTCCCTGGCCAGGTTGCGCGCCGTGGCACCCGAGCTCGCCGAGCAGTACGTCCTGGAAGGAAGCAACCGATGAACGACGAGCGCCTCCGGCTCGACCTGGCTGCCCTGGCCGACGAGGTCACCTCGGTCGACCTGCGGGACCGTACGCTGCGCACGTCCCGCCGGCTCGGCGTCCAGCGCGCGGTGGCCACCTCGGCCGCTGCTCTGGTGCTGATCGCGGCGGCGGCCGGCACCGCGTTCGCCATCCGGCCGGACCAGTCCCCGAACCCGCTGCCCGCGGACGGCCCGTCGGTCACCGCAGCGCCGAGGCAGTCGCCCGCCCCGACGCCGTCAGTCAGCGTCGACGCCCCCGGCAGCCCGCCGCCCAGCAGTGGGTCCGGCACGAACGCCTCGGCCGTAGAGTTCGGGAAGCTCTTCTACGGCCGCTCCTCGGGGGTCGACGCCAGGAACGCGAATCTACGGTCCTGGCGCCCGGGGGACAGTGTGGTGCGACTGGCGGCTCTGCCGGACCCCGCGGCGTCGATCCGCGCGAACATCTCGCCGAACGGGCACCGGGTTGCCTGGGTGCAGCTCGACGCCGACGGCAACACCAACCTCTACACGGCCAACGTCGACGGCTCAGACCGGCAGCAGATGCGCAAGGAGGTCGAGCAGACCTGCGTCAACCCGGTCTGGTCGCCGGATGGGCGGTACCTGCTGTTCCGCGAGTGGGATCCGACGGTTGGGCCTGGCCGGGTTGGGGTGCTGGACACGCAGTCACCCAAGAAGACCGTGCGCTGGTGGGCCAACAAGAACACGGGATGTGGTGCTCGTTGGTCGTCTGACGGCGAGGTCATCGCGATGATCAACACCGATGGTGGTGTGACCCTCTTCGACAGCAGCGGCAACCGGAAGCGGGACATGCCGGGGCTGGGCCCGACGGGCACCTGGCGAAACGGGGACGTCACCAGCCTCTCGCCGAATGGCGATCGCGTCGCCCTGTACCAACCCGACCCCGGCAGCGAGTACGGGAACGTCGGCGTGGTGCGCGATACCCGAACGGGCGAGGAGATCCGACTGCCACTCGAGGGCCGAAAGTCGCGGCAGGTGTTCTTCCGCACTGACGGTTCGATGGTCGTGCGGGTCCAGTCCGGCAGCGGGTACGCCGTGCTGTTGGTGGACGAGAACGGCAAGAAGATCGCCGAGACCGCCGAACCGGCCAGCCTGAAGGACATTCGGATCCTCGCCGTCGTGAACTGACGACGGGCGGGAAAGGGCGGGTCATCCTCGGGTGGCCCGCCCTTTTGAGGTCCGCGTGACGGTCGTCGTCACGGCGTTGATCACGGCTGGTGAGCTGCCTCTCCGCGCTGTCATCCGGTGCCGGGAAGGCGGCCCTCGCAGCGCACGTCCGGATCGACCACCGGCCGGCGGGGCATCATCCAGTCCAGGGCGGTCTCCTCCACCGGCCAACCGCCCACCGATACGAGGCTGTACGGCACCGCCGCCGCCTGCGGGCAGAGGACCTGCGACTCGACCCAGTCGTTGGGCAGGAACCGCACGGCGGCCGTGCGGTCCAGCACGATCGTCGACGTGTCGGTGACCGTGATGAGCGCCCCGAGCACCACCTCCCGGCCGCCCTCGGCCGTACCGTCGCGGGCCGCGGTGCCAGCGCTCGCCGCCGGGGACGTCGAGGCAGGCGTCGGGCTCGTGGTCGGGCTCGGGGTCGCCGTCTCGGTGGTGTGCTTCGGAAGCACCTCGATCGCGGCGGTGGGCAGCACCGGCACCCGGAGGAAGACCGCGCCCATCACCACGGGGAGCACGGCGGCGACCGTGAACGCCAGGCCGTGGGTCAGCGTCGGGGCGATCCAGTCGGGGATCGGGCCGGTGAGCAGCAGGGTGGCGGCGGGCGGGACCGCCAGCAGGGCGGCGGTGGCCAGCTCGCCCTCCCGGTACGCCGTCCAGATCGCCGGGCCGAGCACGCTGTACGCCAGGACCGCCGCCGCCAACGGCAGGGCCACGCTGACGAACAGGATGCGCATTGGCTGATCCGGGTGCAGGTAACGGGTCCGCAGCGCCAGCAGCCAGAGGCCGAGCATCAGCAGCGACGGTAGGAAGCGGAGCTGCCAGGTGAGCGCCCCCAGCGCGACCGCCGCGCTGATCACCCACCCGGGGGTACGTGCCGTCCCCGAGGCGAGCAGTGAGCGTTCCGGGTCGAACCGGTCAGGAGCGCTGAGCCGGAGCAGTCGACCGAGGACGCCGAAGGTGAGCACGACGACGGGGAACGCCCACACCAGGGCGATCAGGAGGGCGCTGAGCAGGCCGAGCGGGCTGACGTACTGGACCAGCAGCAGCATCGTGGACATGTCCTGCTGGCTGAGCTGCCAGAGCCGCAGCACCAGCAGGAGGACGGGGAAGGCGGGTAGGAGGGTCAGCAGCCACTGTTGCGCCTGCCGCGCCCCCGCCATCCGACGCGGGCGAACGGCCCAGTGTGAACCGGTGACGACCCGGGGTGCGCCGGGGGCGGCAGGGCGATCCTCTCCCACGGCCACTGTCGCACCTCCACCTTCCTCGGATCGGGTTGCTGCTGCTCCGCGACCGGCTGCGGGAGGTTGTATCCCTGCTGCCATCGGAGGTTGGCGTTGAACGCGTTCTCCCAGGCCGAGTTCTCCTCGTCCTTGGCCGACTCGTAGAGAGCCAGGTCGACCAGGTCGAGCAGGGCCTTGTTGGGGCCGGTGTTGACGCCCCACCGCTCCTGCGGCGACGAGCCGATGTCCCAGTGCCGCAGCGGTTTGACGTTCTTCAGGGTCACGGTGAACCGCTGGCCGTCGTCGCCCGGCCGGTCACCGGTGACGAAACCGGCGAGGATCGCCGCGTCGGTGGTGACCGCCTGCACCTTGCCGTCGTACATCTCCTGGATGCACTCGCTGATCCGGTTCCGGCCCACCGGCGTCGCGCCGGCCTCGGCGAGGCGCTGGATGGACGTCGAGGTCGTCAGCGAGCAGACGGTCAGGCCGCGCAGGTCCTCCAGGCTGCTCACCTGGCCCTTGAAGTCCTCCAACGTCACCACCGACTGCTCGGTATGCAGGTACGCGGCCGAGAAGACCGCGCCCTCCTCCCGGCGCTTGTCGTTGATGCTGTACGAGGCGATGACCAGGTCGACGGTGACGAAACCCTCGCCGTCCTGGGCCTGCCGGCGGGCCCGGTCCTCGCTCTCGATCGGCACGAAACGCACCTGCGAGTGGTCGAAGCCGAGATAGCTCGCGATCATGTACGCGATGTCGACGTCGAAGCCCTTCCAGACGTTGTTCGGAAGGCGCTGTGAGATGCCCGGCTGGTCGTCCTTCACTCCGATGATGAGCTGCTGCTTGCCCTTGAGGTGCGCGTCCTCCAGCAACTCGTCCCGGGTCGGCGGACCCATGGCGAGGACGATCGGGACCAGGGCGGCGGCCAGCACGGCCAGCGCGACGACGAGCCCCACGAGTCGGATCTGACGGGTCCGCGTGGTGCGCGACGGTGTGTCCGCCGCCGGTGCCGGCCCGGCGGGGCTCGGCTCGCTTGCCTGACTCAACTAGGCCCTCCCCGCTACCCGGCCCGGTGACCGGCCCTCCATTGTGGGGCCTGCTGGCGAGCGAGGGCACCCCGACATCCGCCGGATTGGCGACACCGTCCCGGGCCGCAGTTGCGGTTGATCGACACGAGTTCGCCGAAGTCGGGGTATCAACTCGACTCCGATACCCCAAATCAGCGACCTCGTGTCGATCAAGGCGGTCGAGCCCGGCGCTGGGCTCAGGCACGGCCCTCGATCGAGGCGCGCGCATGACCTCCGCCACGTCGGCCGGTCGGGGCACCGGCCGACGCGCCTGCGGTGAAAGACTGTCGCCGCAGGCAACGGGTGGCGTGAGGGGGCGCGGGTGCGCTGGCGCAGTTTTGTCGCGGTCGGGGACAGCTTCACCGAGGGTATGGACGACGCGTACCCGGATGGCACCTTCCGGGGTTGGGCCGACCTGGTCGCGACCCGGCTCGCCGCCGAGGCGGGCCCCGACTTCCGGTACGCGAACCTGGCCATCCGGGGTCGGCTCTTCCCGAGCGTGGTCGCCGAGCAGGTGCCCTCCGCGGTGGCGATGAGGCCCGACCTGATCAGCTTCGCGGCCGGCGGCAACGACGTGCTGCGCCGCACCTTCGATCCGGAGACGCTGGTCTCCCGCTTCGACGATGTCGTCCGGCAGCTCCGCTCGGGCGGCGCGGACGTGCTGCTCTTCCGATTCGCGGACGTGATGGCACGCCTGCCCGGCCAGCGTCTCGTCGCTCCCCGGGTGCAACTGCTCAACCAGGCGGTCGGCGAGACCGCCGCGCGGCACGGCGCGATCCTGGTCGACCTGTACGCCGACGACACGTTCCTCAACCCGATGCTGTGGAGCACCGACCGGCTGCACCTCTCCCCGGCCGGTCACCGACGGGTCGCCGGGCAGGTGTTGAACGCGCTCGGCGTGGGCTGTGACGAGGAGTGGCTGCTGGTCCCGCCGCACCCGGCGCCGTCGCCGTGGCTCGCCGCGCGTGCGTCCGACCTGCGCTGGGCCGGGCAGTACCTGGCCCCGTGGATCAAGCGGCGGCTCACCGGCCGGTCGTCCGGCGACACGGTGACCGCGAAGCGCCCGCTGCTCGGGCCGATCGTCGACTGAAACGTGCGCACGTTGCACACCGCGCCGCTGCTGCGCCGCGAACGGGACGGCGAGCCGGTGCCGGAGCACGGCGTGCTGGTCAGCGGCGACCGTATCGAGGCGGTCGGCTCGCTGGCCGAGTTGACCGAGGCCCACCCGGAGGTACGGGTCCGTCGCTGGCCCGGCACGCTGGGGCCGGGCCGGCTGTGGGCCGAGCCCTTGCCGGCAGCGCCCACCCCGCGCGAGCGGGTGCACGCGCTGCTGCGTACCGGAGTGACGGCGGTACTGGCCGACCGTCTGGCCGATCCGGCACTACGGGGCGCCGTCGACCGCAGTGACCTGCTGGTGCTGGCCGGACCAGTGGCACCGACCCTGGTGACCGGTGGTCGGGCGGACCTGTCGGTGCACGACGTCGACGGAACCTGCCTCGCGACCGTGGTCGCCGGCCGGATCGTGCACCGACGCGCCTGAACGCGCGGCGTTAGCTGCGACACCCCTGACCCCCCCGATCCCCGATGGCGGACCGCCCGGCGGTGTCGCGGCGTACCTTGGGGCTCATGTCTGTGCCGAACGATCCTGATCCCCGCCTCCAGTCGTACGCCGACCCGCGGCGGCTGGTCACCACCGACTGGTTGGCCGAGCACCTGGGCGACGAGGGCCTCGTCGTGGTCGAGTCCGACGAGGACGTCCTGCTCTACGAATCCGGTCACCTCCCCGGCGCCGTCAAGGTCGACTGGCACCTCGACCTGAACGACCAGGTCACCCGGGACTATCTCGACGCGACCAGCTTCGCCGAGATGTGCGCCGCGAAGGGCATCGGTCGGGGCGACACCGTCGTCTTCTACGGCGACAACTTCAACTGGTGGGCCGCGTACGCCCTCTGGGTCTTCTCGCTCTTCGGCCACGCCGACGTGCGGCTGCTCGACGGCGGCCGGCAGAAGTGGGTCGCCGAGGGGCGAGAGCTGACCCGCGACAAGCCGGCCCGGCCCCGCGCCGACTACCCGGTGCCGCTGCGGGACGACGCGCCGCTGCGCGCGTTCCGCGAGCAGGTGATGGCCCACATCGCGGTGGGCCGGCCGCTGGTCGACGTCCGGTCCCCGGGCGAGTACACCGGCGAGATGCTGCATATGCCGGACTACCCGCAGGAGGGCGCGCTGCGGGGTGGGCACATCCCGGGCGCGGTCAACAAGCCGTGGAAGTCCGCCGCGAACGAGGACGGGACGTTCAAGTCCGCCGACGAGCTGAAGGCGATCTACGCCGACCAGCTCGGGCTCAGCCCGGACGACGACGTGATCGCGTACTGCCGGATCGGCGAGCGGTCCAGCCACACCTGGTTCGTGCTGCGGCACCTGCTCGGCTACCCGCAGGTGCGCAACTACGACGGCTCGTGGACGGAGTGGGGCAACCTGGTCCGGGCGCCGGTGGTGAAGGGCGACCAGCCCGGCGGCATCGCCGCCTGAGACGCAAGCTCGGCCGGCTGAGCACGCCACGCTGCTCAGCCGGCCAGTACCAGCACGCCCGCTCTTCCGCCGGCCAGCGCCAGCACTCCGCTGCTCAGCCGGCCAGCGCCAGCACGCCGCGCAGCTCGGCGATGATCCCGGTGATCTCGCCGGTCTCCGGGTCCCAGCGCGCCAGGGCGGCCGGTTCCAGGCGCAGCAGCACCGCGCCCTTGTTGTCCCAGCCCAACACAGGGCAGCAGCCCTTGGCGCGGTCCCGCCCGAGGTCGAGCAGGTGGGTCACCGAGCCGGTGCGCGAGTCCAGCACGGCCACCCCCTCCGCGCCGCTGATGTGGGCGTTGACGATCCACGCGGCGCTGGCCAACCGGCCCCCGTGCAGCCAACCCCGGCCGTAGAACTCGTTCACCTGATAGGGCGGCGGAAGCGAGTCCACGGTGATCGGCTGTTCGGAGCGGACCGGGCCGTCGAGGGCCGTCCGGCTCTGCAGCTTCAGGCCACCGCGCTCGCCGACCAGCTCGAGCAGAGCCGCCCCGCGACCGGCCTCCGGATCGGGCGTGACCACATGCCAGGCCGACAGGTCGGTGGTGCTGGCCGCCTCGGTGTCCCGCTGCACCACGTACGTCCGGTCGTCGCCGCCGACCAGCACCCGGTCGTGCGCCCACACCACCAACTCCAGGTAGCCCTCGAGGGGGATGCGACGTACGCCCGCCGTGGTGAGGTCGACCATGATCAGCTCGTTGGTCTGCGCGAAAGCTGCCCACCGACCGTCCGGCGACAGGACTCCCGGCTTGACCGCTGTCGCCTCGTTGCCGCTCTCATCCCAGGTGGGTGCCGGCGTCACCACGTCCAGACTGCGGACCACGCCGTCGTCGCCGAGGATCCGGATCACACCGTCCGGTTGACCCTCCTCGCTCAGCGGCTGGAACAGCGCCAGCGCCCGCTGGACCGGTCGGGCGGACAGCGCCACGGTCGGCGGGCCGCTGATCCGGCTCAGCGGATCGGGTGGGTACGTCAGCTTGGCGGGCGGGCGCTGCACGGGATCGGCGTGGGTGGGCGCGACGGTCGGCGCCACCGGATGGGCCAGGCGTGGATCGGGGGACGGTCGCAGGGCGACCGCCGCGCCGCCGGCCAACGCCACGGCCACGACGACCGCGCCGACGGCCCGTCGGGTACGTCGGGTACGTCGCGCCCGATCCCAGCCGTCCGACGCCGGTGCGCTGGGCAGCACGTCCTGCACGGTGACGGTGAACAGGTCGCGCAGGTCTTGCTCGTTCACTGGTTCACCTCCACACCGTTGGCGCCCCGACCCGGTCGGTCGTCCCCGGTGAGGGCGGGAGCAACCTCCCGGAGCCGCCGCAGCGCCAGGTGGCACTGGCTCTTCACGGTGCCGACGGTCACCCCGAGCGCCTCGGCCGTGGCGACCTCGGTCAGGTCCTCGTAGTAACGCAGCACCAGCACGGCCCGCTGCCGCGGCGGCAGCGTCCCCAGCGCGTCGTGCAGGGTCAGCCGCAGCGCGCCGTCCCGGTCCGGCGCGGCCCGCTCCGGCGGCGTGGCGCTGAGCCACTCCCGGCGACGACGTCGCCACCAGGACACCGCGTCGCGGTAGAGGATGGCCCGCACGTACGCGGCGGGATCGCCGTCGCGGACCGAGGTCCAGCGCAGCGCCAGCTTCAGCAGGGCGTCCTGGAGAAGGTCCTCGGCCTGGTGCCGGTTGCCACAGATCAGGAAGGCCGCGCGCAGGAGCCGGTGCTGGTTGCCTTCCACGAACGCGAGGTAGCCGTCGCGGCCGTCGTCCGCCGTCGATCCCATCCGCACCCCTTCCGGCCGCCCGCGGTGCGCGTCACCCGACAGACGCACGGGAGGGCGGAAAAGGTTGGACCGATTTTCCGGCCGGTCGCAGGATCCGCCACGCCACCACCGTCACCAGCGCGAAGACGCCCGCCGCCGCGCCCACCACCGGGACCGTCCCATGGGCGGCGGCGACCAGCCCGGCCAGCCCCGCGCCGACCGGCGCGGTGAGCAGACCGATCATCCGCTGGGCGGCGCCGACCCGACCGAGCAGCCTCGACGGCACCTCCCGCTGACCGTACGACGCCCACAGGCTGTTCCACACCACCGTCCCGGCGGCGAAGACGGCAAGCGCGAACCCGCCCGGCACCGGATGCCGGGCCAGCGCGAAACCGGTCAGCGCCACGGTCTGCGTGGCGAGAACCGCACCCAGCGCGGGTACGGTGCCGAGCCGGGCGGCGAGCCGGTCCGATGCCAGCGCCCCGGCGACCCCGCCGAGGATCACCGACGCGGCGAACAGCCCGTACCCGGCCGGCGGTATCCGCAACACGTCCAGCGCGTAGAGCACCAGCACCGCCATCAGGCCGGAGATCGCCAGGTTGCTCGCCGCGGCGAGCAGGGTGACCCGCCACATGGTCCGGTGCGCGCGCAGCCACCGCACTCCCTCGACGACGTCGCCCCACACCGACGCGCGCCCGGTCGCCGGCGTGGCGGGTACGGCGGCCGGAGCGGTGAGGGCGATCACGAGCAGGGCGGCCACCGCGAAGGTGACGGCGTCGAGAGCGAACGGGAGGGCGGGAGCGGCGGCGAACAGGACACCGGCGGCGGGAGCGCCGAGGAAACCCCCGGCCACCGCCGAGCCGGCCTGGAGGCGACCGTTCGCCCGGGGCAGCGCGGTCGGCGGCACCAGGGCCGGGAGCATCGCGAAGGAGGCGGCGTCGAAGAGCGTTCCCAGCGCGGCGAGCAGGAACGCCGCCACCAGCAGGAGCCCGATGCCGGCCCGGTCGACGGCCACCGCCACGGCCACCGCCGCCACCACTGCGGCGCGTGCCCCGTCGATGCCGGCCATCGTCCGGCGGCGGTCCCAGCGGTCCGCGTACACCCCGCCGAGCAGGCCGAAGAGCAGCGGCGGTATCTGCGCGGCCACGGTGACCGCGGCGATGACCCGGGGGTCGCGGGTCAGCGTGGCCGCCAGCAGCGCCAGCGCCGGCGTCCGCAGCGCGTCCCCGAAGCGGGACGCCACGGCGGCGGACCAGAGCAGCCGGAAGTCCCGGCCCAGAACGGAGGAGGTCATGCCGCCGACCGTGCCGGTTCGACCGGGTCGAGGGTCAAGCCGCCGGGCGAAAGGGGGACGCGGGCCGCCGGTGATCTTGGGTACGGTGAGCGCCGGCATCGGGACCGGGGAGAACACAGGCGTGGACCACACCTTCCAGGTCGACCTGCGTGGCGTGGTCGACCTGCTCAGCCATCACCTCTACGGCAGCCCTCGGGTCTACGTCCGAGAGCTGCTCCAGAACGCCGTGGACGCGATCACCGCCCGGCGTGCCACCGAGCCGGACGCGCCGGCGCTGGTCCGGATCGAACCCCCGGAGATCACCGGAGACGGCACCCTCCGGGTGCACGACACCGGCGTGGGCCTGACCGAGGCGCAGGTACACGAGCTGCTGGCGACCATCGGCCGCAGCTCCAAGCGTGACGAGTTGGGCTTCTCCCGGCACGAGTTCCTCGGCCAGTTCGGCATCGGCCTGCTCTCCTGCTTCCTGGTGGCCGACGAGATCCAGGTGCTCACCCGCCACGGCGACGATCCCACCGTCCGGTGGACCGGATACGCCGACGGCCGGTACGCGGTGACGGTCGCGCCGCCGGAGGAGGCCCGCGCCGACGTGGGCACCACCGTGACGCTGGTGCCCCGCCGTGATGCCGACCAGTGGTTCAGCACCCCGACCGTCGTCGACCTGGCGCGGCTCTTCGGCGCGTTGCTGCCGGTCACCGTCCGGGTCGGCGACGTGGTCACCACCGTCGGTGAACCGCCCTGGCCGACGACGCCGGGCACGCCGGTCGACCGGGCGGCGCTGATCGCGTACGCCCGCGACACGCTCGGGGTGGACCCGTTCGACGTGCTGCCGCTGAGCGTCCCCGAGGCCGGGCTGACCGGTGTCGCCGTCATCCTGCCGACCCCGGTGAACCCGGTGGCCCGTGCCGGGCACCGCGTCTACCTCAAGCGGATGCTGCTCACCGAGAACGCCGACGGCCTGCTGCCGGACTGGGCGTTCTTCGCGCACTGCGTCGTCGACGCGACCGAGTTGCGTCCGACGGCCAGCCGGGAGGCCCTGTACGAGGACACCCTGCTGACCGCGACCCGGGAGGCGCTCGGCGACCAGGTACGTGGCTGGCTGGTCCGGCTGTCGCGACACGACCCGCACCGGTTGGCCCAGTTCCTCCAGGTGCACCACCTCGGCGTGAAGGCGCTGGCCCTGCACGACGACGACATGCTCCGGCTGGTCGACAGGTGGTGGCCGATGGACACCAACGTCGGCACGCTCACCCTCGCCGAGTTCCGGGAACGCCACGGGGTGGTCCGCTACGCGGCCAGCCTCGACGAGTTCCGCCAGCTCGCCGCGGTGGCCGCCGCGCAGGACCTGGCCGTCGTCAACGCCGGTTACACGTACGACACCGAGCTGATCGAGCGGCTGCCGGCGGTGGACCGCTCGGTGCTGATCGAACGGCTCGAGCCGAGTGACCTCACCACCCGGTTCGAGGCCCTCGACCCGTCCGTGGAACTGGCGCTGCGGCCGTTCCTCACCGCCGCGCAGCGGGCCGTCGAGCGTTCCGGCTGCGAGGTGGTCATCCGGGCGTACGACCCGGTCTCGCTGCCCGCGCTCTACCTGGTGAGCCGGTCGGCGGCATTCAACGACCAGCTCGCCGCCAGCCGCGACCGGGCCGACGAGCTGTGGGGTGGGGTGCTCGACGCGCTCGCCGCCACCGCCCCACCGGACCGCCCGCAACTGGTGCTCAACCACCGCAACCCGCTGGTGCGACGGGTCACGATGCTGGGCGACCCGGAGCTGGTCGGGCTCGCCGTCGAGGCGCTGTACGGGCAGGCGCTGCTGCTCGGGCACCACCCGGTCCGCGCGGCCGACGCCGCGCTGCTGAACGACGCCTTCCTCGGCCTGCTCGGCCGGGCCGTACCGGGACGGGAGCAGGCATGAGCGACGAGGACCTGTGGCGGGTGCTGCGCGGCATCGCCGACATGCCGTACGGGGCGGGGCAGATCGCCGCGTTGGAGCAGTTGCTGCGCCGGGTGGACGCCACCGACGACCGGCACCTCGCCTATGTGACCCGGATGCAGGCGACGACCGGGTACGTCTACGGAGGCGAGCCGGCGAAGTCGTTCGTCACGTTCTCCTGGTGCCTGTCCGAGTTCGACCGAGACCCGCAGCCCTACCACCAGCAGCACCTGCACCAGATGCTGTGGCACTTCAAGTACATGGTGTCGGGTCTGCTGGAGTTCCCCGAGGTGCCACTGGACCGCACGTACGCCGTGCTCGACGACATGGAGCGGCACTACCGGGCCGGCGGGCACAGCCTGCAGACCGTCCACAAGCACCGGTTCCGGGTCGCCGACCACGTGGGTGACGCCGAGGCGGCCGCGCACTGGTACCGGCTGTGGCAGACGGCGCCCCGTGACGAACTGTCCGACTGTGCGGGTTGTGACCCGACGAGCCAGGTGGGCTACCTCGCCGCCACCGGTCGGGACGCCGAGGCGGTGGCCCTCGCCGAGCCGGTGCTCGCCGGTCGGCTCACGTGCACCGAGCAGCCGCAGGCGATCCTCACGGCGCTTCTGCTGCCGTACCTGCGCACCGGTCGGGGTGAGTCGGCGCGCGACGCGCACCGTGAGGCGTACCGCAAGCTGCGCGGCAGCCTCGCGGACCTGTGGGACATCGGCGACCACGTCGAGTTCTGCACGCTCACCGGCAACGAGGCGCGGGCGGTCGAGCTGGTCGAGCGGCACCTGGACTGGCTGGACCGACCGCCGTCGCCGGCCGCCGCCATGCACTTCGCGGCGACCGCCGCCGCCGCGCTGCGCCAGGCCGGTCTCGCCACCGTGTACCGTCGGGCCGCCGCGGGGCGGCCGGCGGCCGAGGTGCCGGCGTCGGCGCTGGCCGCCGAGCTGGCCGACAGGGCGACCGAGCTGGCCGCCCGCTTCGACGCCCGCAACGGCACCACCCACCAGTCGGAGTGGATCGCCCGTCGGCTCGCCGTACGACCCGGTGGTGAGCACCTGCCGCTGTCCGCGAGCGTTCGTCGCCGTTCGGCCCGAACCGGTGGGGACGCGCTGGCCGGCGGTGCGACGCCCGCGTCCGAACGGCCCGGCCGGGCACCCGTCGAGGTGTCCACCGTGGCTCTACCCGCCGACGCCGACGAGCTGCTGACCGTCGCCGAGAAGAGCTGGGGCCAGCACGACCGGGCCACCTTCCGGGCGGCGCTGGCCGCGTACGACGACCGGTTCGACGCCGCCGACCTGCCACCGCGTACGGTCGCGCACCGACTGGCGCTGCGGGCGGCCGAGCGGGGCGACGAGGACGACGTCGAGGGTGCGGTCGAGCTGAACCGGGCGGCGTTGGACCTGTACCGCTCGGCGGGTGAGGAGCTGCCCGCCCAGGTGGTCGCGGGGCGGCTGGGTGTGCTGCTGACCCGCGCCGACGAGCACGCCGAGGAGGGGCTGACGCTGGCCCGGGAGGCCGCCGAGGCGCTGGATCGACTCGGTGACCCCCGGCAGCGCGCCGCCGGTTACGACCGGCTGGCGTTGGCGCTGCTGCACCGGCAACGCTGGGCGGACGCCCTGGCGGCCCTTTCCCGGATACCTGCCGACGCCGGTGGCGATGAGCACCTGGCGGCCCGGATCGCGCTGCACCGGGCACATCTGCTGGAGGGGTCCGACCGCGTCGACGAGGCCCTTGCCGCCGCCGTCCAGGCCCGCCGGATGGCCCGTGAGCTGGGCGTCGACGAGCTGATCACGGCCGCCTGCCTGGCCTGCGCCCGGACCGTCGACGATCCGGCGGAGGCGGTGGCCGCCTGCGACGAGGCGCTGCGGGTGGCGCCGGGGGACGCGGAGCTGCCCGTCCGGGTCGCCCGCGCGCGGGCACTGCTCTCCGCCGGCCGGGCCGCCGACGCGGTGGACGACTTCGTCGAGGCGGTGACGCTCTGCGTGGAGCGTGACGCCGAGGGGGACGCGTTCCTGCGCTGGGAGCTGGCGAACGCGTACCGGGTGGTGGGTCGGCTCGCCGAGGCGGCCGAGGTCGCCGAGGAGGCCGTGCTCGGCCTGGACCGCCTGGGCGCCCAGGCGGAGGCCGACCGCTGCCGGCACCTGCTGGCCGGGGTGTACGGCGGGCTCGGCGAGATCGACCCCGCGTTGGCTCTGCTGGAGCAGTTGTCCGTCAACCTGGACGGCCCGGACAACCTGCCCATCCGGGCCCAGGTGCTGGAGGAGGCCGGCGGGATCCTGTACGACGCCGACCGGGACGCCGCGGCCGCCGAGCGGTTCACCGCCGCCGCCACGGCGTACCGGCTCGCCGATCTGCCGTTGGACGAGCTGCGCGCCCGTCGCCGGGAGGCGTACGCCTGGTTCTGGTCCGACAACCTGCCGGAGGCGGTCCGGGTCGTCGAACTGGCGGACGGGTTGGCGGCGGTGTTGGCCGGGCAGCCGGAGCCGCCGCCACCGGTGACGTACGAGCTGGCGATGATGGCCGAGACGGGCGCGCGGGTGCTGACCGGGGAGGGCCGGGCGGACGAGGCGCTGGCACGGCTCGCCGGGGTGCCCGACCGACTGCGGTCGATCGAGGCGTTCGGTGAGGCGGCCCAGGTGGAGGTCCTCGTGGGTGAGCTGCTGCTCCGACTGGACCGGCCGGTCGAGGCGGAGCCGCTGTTGCGGCGCGTACTCGGTGGGTTGCCGGCCGGATCGCGGCCGGTCCGCCAGACCGCGTGGTTGCTGGCCCGCGCGTTGGACCTGCTCGACCGGCCCGCCGAGGCGGCCGCCCTGCGACAGGAGCACGACCTCGACCCGGACGACTGACCGCTGCGGGCCGCCGACCGGTATCCGTCGCCCCACGGTGTCCGGCTCGCGGTCTACGCTTGCCCGGTGACGGTGGAGCAGCAGGCACGGGGGGCGGCGGGTACGGGCCGGCGCCGGTCCCGCAAGGACGAGATCCTGGAGATCGCGGTCGGTCTGTTCGCCGCCCGCGGCTACCACGGCGTGTCGATGGACGACATCGGCGCGGCAGCCGGGGTGACCGGTCCGGCGCTCTATCACCACTTCGCCGGCAAGGAGGCGATGCTGGCCGCGGCGCTGATTCCGGTCAGCGAGGGGCTGCTGGCCGGCGGGCGGGAACGCGCCGCCGGGCACCCGGACGACCCGCGCGGCGTGCTGGAGTCCCTGATCGACTTCCACGTCGAGTTCGCGCTGGCCAACCCGGCCGTGATCGCGCTGCACCTGCACGAGTTGGACCGCCTGCCGGAGGAGCCGCGGCGACGGATCCGCCGGCTGCAACGGATGTACGTCGAGGAGTGGGTGACGGTGCTCACGGCGCTGCACCCGGGCATGCCCGACGGCGAGGCTCGGGTGCTCGCGCACGCGGCGTTCGGCCTGATGAACTCGACTCCGTTCCTCGGCGGCGAGGTGGACCGCCGACGTCGGGCCGAGCTGTTGCGTGGAGCGACCCTGGCCGCGCTGCTCGCCTGAGCCGACTCGTCAGAAGTACGCCGGTCATGATTCCCTGACATCGTCCCAACATCCGGACGCCGGGAGGAAACATGATCGAGTCACTGCTGGTCGCCAATCGGGGCGAGATCGCCCGCCGGGTCATCCGGACCGCCAAGCGGCTCGGCATCCGCGCGATCGCGGTGTACTCGGAGGCGGACGCCGACCTGCCGTTCGTCACCGAGGCGGACGAGGCGGTCCTCATCGGCCCGCCGAATCCGGCGCAGAGCTACCGCAACGTCGAGGCGATCCTCGCCGCCGCCAAGTCGACCGGCGCGCAGGCCATCCACCCCGGCTACGGCTTCCTGTCGGAGAACGCGGAGTTCGCTCGTACCGTCGAGGCCAGCGGGCTGGTCTGGGTCGGACCCGGCGCGGACGCGATCAGCGCGATGGGCGACAAGATCAATGCGCGGAACCTGATGGCGGCGGCCGGCGTGCCGGTCGCGCCCGGCACCACCGATCCGGCCGCTGACCTGGACGCGGCCGTGACGGCCGCCGCCGAGATCGGCTACCCGGTGATGGTCAAGGCCGCCGCCGGTGGCGGCGGCATGGGCATGGGCGTGGCCGTCGACGAGGCCGCGTTGCGCACCGAGTACGACAAGGTGCGCGCCTTCGCCGAGCGGATGTTCGGTGACGGATCGGTGCTGATCGAGCGGTACTTCCCCCGGGTGCGGCACGTCGAGGTGCAGATCCTCGGCCTGGCCGACGGTCGGGTGGTGGCGCTCGGCGAGCGGGAGTGCTCGGTGCAGCGACGCAACCAGAAGCTCGTCGAGGAATCCCCGTCGCCGGCGGTCTCGCCGGAACTGCGAGCGCGCCTCCTGGCGGCGGCCGTCCGGGCCGGCGAGGCCGTGGGTTACCGCAACGCGGGCACGGTGGAATGCCTGTTGGACCCCACTTCCGGGGATTTTTTCTTCCTCGAGATGAACACGCGCCTTCAGGTGGAACACCCGGTGACCGAGTACGTCTACGGGATCGACCTGGTCGAGGAGCAGTTGCGGGTGGCGTCCGGGCTGGCGCCGACGTTCGACCCGGACGCGCTCGCGCCGAGCGGGCACGCCATCGAGATGCGGATCAACGCCGAGGACCCGAAGCGGTTCCTGCCCGGCCCCGGCGTGATCCGGACGTGGGTGGAACCGACCGGCGAGGGTGTCCGGGTGGACTCCGGCTACACCGGGGGCAACACGGTCACGCCGTTCTACGACAGCCTGCTGGCCAAGCTGATCGTCACCGGCGCGACCCGCGACGAGGTGCTAGAACGCGCGCAGGAAGCGGTGGCCGCCTTCCAGATCGAGGGCCCGAAGAACAACGTCCCGTTCTTCGCCGAGCTGCTGGGCAACGAGGAGTTCCGCTCCGGCGCCTACGACACAGGAATCGTCCCCCGCATGCGCTGACCTGTTCCGATCCCCTACCTGCAGTTGATCAAGAGGTTTGCGTCATCCGTGGCCGGAATTTTGACGCAAACCTCTTGATCGACGCGGCTGGCGAGGGCCTGTCAGCGGCACCTGAGGAGGTTGTCGGGGTTGTCGGTCTTGTGCCAGGGTTGGTTGGTCAGGCGGGGTGGCTCGCCTCGGCTCTGGCCGGGGAGGCCGGGACCGCCGGTGTCCAGCCTCGGTGCACGGTGGCTGCCCGGTACCGGGCCGCTGGCCCGGAAGTGCCGGGCGCGCGTGCGCCGGCGCCCTCTCGACCGCACTCCGATGCGCTGCGGAGCTCTTGGAAGGACCGTCGCAGCGCTGACCACCGGAGGCGTCCAGACGGTGGGGTCGAGCCGATGGCTGGCCCCGCCGTCCCGCCGGCACCAACGTAGCCACCCGACCGCCCGCAGTTCCATGCCGCCGCCGGTGATGGCATCCTTCTGGCCTGATTCATCCGCCGAAGGGTGGTCCGGTGCTGGCTGGACGGCCCACCTCGGCGGAGAGCCATCGCACACCGTGTCCGTACCGTTCTCGGCGCTGGCGGTTATCCGGGCCGATGCCGCTACCGTTGCCCCACCAGGGCAGACAGTGAGGTGACCCCATGGCGGAACTGCCAAACTCCGTGTCGATCCGTGAGGTTGGGCCGCGGGACGGATTGCAGAACGAAGAGCCCATCCCCGCCGACGCCAAGGTGCGACTGCTCGACGCGCTCTCCGCCACCGGCGTACGCCGGATCGAGGCGGTGTCGTTCGTGCACCCCAGGGCGATTCCGCAGATGGCCGACGCCGACGAGGTGTGGCGGCGGGCGGCGAAGGTCGACGGGGTGCGGTATTCGGCGCTGGTGCCGAACACCCGGGGCGCTCAGCGGGCCCTGGCCGCCGGCTTCACCGAGATCGAGGTGGTGGTGTCGGCCAGCGACACGCACAACCGCCGCAACGTCAACCGCTCGACCGACGAGTCGCTGGACGACATCGCCGAGCTGATCGACCTTCTGCACGGGGCCTCCGCGCGGGTCGAGGTGATCGTGGCGACCAGCTTCGGGTGCCCGTACGAGGGGGACGTCGACCCGCGCCGTGTCGCCGGCATCGTCGACCGGGTCGTCCGCGACGGCGCGGACCGGGTGGCCTTCGGCGACACGACCGGCATGGGCACGCCGCGTCGGGTCCGTGAGCTGCTGACCGCGGTACGCGGCCGCAACGCGCACGTGCCGGTGCTGCTGCACTTCCACAACACCCGGGGTACGGCGCTGGCCAACCTGCTGACCGCGCTGGAGCTGGGGGTGACCGAGTTCGACGCGAGCGTCGGCGGTCTCGGTGGCTGCCCGTATGCGCCGGGTGCGAGTGGCAACCTGGCGACGGAGGAGGCGGTGCACATGCTGCACGACATGGGCATCGACACCGGCATCGACCTGGACGCCCTGATCGAGGTGGCCGAGTTGGCCGAGGAACTGCTCGGCAAGACGCTGCCGTCCGGTGTGCTGCGGGCCGGCCCGCGTACGCGACTGACGCCGATGCCGAGCTGAGAACGCGCGGAAGGGGCCGGCGCACTGCCGGCCCCTTCGTGGTGCGCGGTTCGGTCAGCCCACCGTGGTGAGCGCCGACGGCCAGCTGTCGCGGAAGATGTCCGCGCTGCGGTCGGTCGCGCTGAACGTACCGGCGAACAGGTTGCTCACCCGGTTCGCCTCGGCGCTGCTCGGGTACGGGTTGGTGCAGCTGGTGCCGGCGCTGCCGCCGGACATCAGGATCGCGCAGTTGCCGTTGTAGTTGTCCGGCAGACCGAGGATGTGCCCGATCTCGTGGGTCATGATCCGCAGCGGGCTGTACTGCGCCGCCTGCTGGGTGTCGATGTAGACCCGGCCGTTGCCGAGGCTGGTCCGCACGGCGTACGAGCCGCCGCCGGTGATCTGGTAGATCCGCAGGTTGGAGCCGCAGTTCGCGGAGAGCGTCAGGTTGACGGTGGCGTTGTTCCAGATCGAGGCGGCCTGGTTGGCGGTGCCCGCGTAGGCGCCTGCCTGGCTGGTGTTGTAGCAGATGGTCATCGCGGCGGACGCGGGCGCGGGGTTGGCGACCGTGACGCCGAGCGTGGCACCTGCCGTCGCGACCAACGCGACGGCGAGCCGACTGAGTCGTGAGGTCATCGCTGACTCCTTATCCGGGAGGGGGTGCCAGGAGCCTATCCACAGAGATTAATAGATTTCAATGTTTCGTTCGAAGGAGCGTCGGTGCGGCATGGGTCGCCGGAGGGTGCGCGGATGCGATAGCCTAACGATCGTTCAGGTCAGCACGGGCGAGGGAGTCGGCGTGACGCTCGACGGTGAGGCGCTGGAACAACTGCGCAAGCGGGCCCGGTCCGGCGGCGCGGACAAGTACCACGCGGCCAACGAGGCCAAGGGCAAGCTCTTCGCCCGCGAACGCGTCGCGCTCCTCGTCGACGAGGGCTCCTTCGTCGAGGACGGCCTCTACGCCAACGCGCTCGCCGACGGCCTGCCGGCCGACGGCGTGGTCACCGGCACCGCCACGATCGACGGCCGGCAGGTCTGCCTGATGGCCAACGACTCCACCGTGAAGGCCGGCAGTTGGGGCGCCCGTACCGTCGAGAAGATCATCCGGATCATCGAGCGGGCCTACGGGGCCGGCGTCCCGATGGTCTACCTGGTCGACTCGGCCGGCGCCCGGATCACCGACCAGGTCGACCTCTTCCCCGGCCGCCGTGGGGCCGGCAAGATCTTCTGGAACCAGGTCCGCGCCTCCGGCTCGATCCCGCAGGTCTGCGCGCTGTTCGGCCCGAGCGCCGCCGGAGGGGCGTACATCCCGGCGTTCTGCGACGTGGTGGCGATGGTCGACGGCAACGCCAGCATGTATCTCGGGTCCGACCGGATGGTCGAGATGGTCACCGGGGAGAAGACCACCCTGGAGGCGATGGGCGGGGCCAAGGTGCACACCGCCGAGTCCGGCGTCGGGCACTTCCTCTGCAAGACCGAGGCCGACGCGCTCGACGTGGTGAAGACCTACCTGTCGTACCTGCCGGCGAACTGGACCCAGGCGCCGCCGGCCGCGCCGGCGGTCGCCGCGCCCGCGAAGGCCGACCTGGCCGCGCTGGTGCCGGCCAGCGAGCGGCAGGCGTTCGACATGCGACGGTACGTCAAGGGCCTGCTCGACGAGGGTTCCTTCTTCGAGATCCAGGCACTGTGGGCCAAGGAGCTGACCATCGGCTTCGGCCGCCTCGACGGCCAGGTCGTCGGCGTGCTCGGCAACAACTCGATGTTCAAGGGCGGCGTGCTCTTCGTCGACTCGGCCGACAAAGCCACCCGGTTCGTGCAGCTCTGCGACGCGTTCAACGTGCCGCTGCTGTTCCTCAGTGACGTGCCCGGCTTCATGGTCGGCAGCGCGGTGGAGAAGCAGGGCATCATCCGGCACGGCGCCAAGATGATCACCGCGATCTCCGAGGCGACCGTGCCGAAGATCTGCGTGGTCGTCCGCAAGGCGTACGGCGCGGGCCTGTACGCGATGGCCGGCCCCGGCTTCGAGCCGGACGCGACGATCGCGCTGCCCAGCGCCAAGATCGCGGTGATGGGCGCCGAGGCCGCCGTGAACGCCGTCTACGCCAACAAGATCGCGGCGATCGAGGACGCGGACGAGCGGGCCGCCTTCGTGGCCGCCAAACGGGCCGAGTACGAGCAGGACATCGACGTCGTCCGGCTCGCCAGCGAGCTGGTGGTGGACGCCATCGTCGAGCCGCACGACCTGCGCGACGAGCTGGTCCGCCGGTTCGCGGCGGCCCGCACCAAGGACCGCACCTTCTCCCGACGCCGCCACGGCGTCACCCCCGTCTGACCCGCAAGGAAGGGCCCCTACTTAACGCCTGGGGTATAGGAGGGGGCCCTTCCTAACGCTTCAGCCGCTTCCGCGTCACGAGCGCCGGGCGGCCCGCCCAGTAGGAGGATCGAGATGGACTTCCGGCTCACCGACGAACAAGCGGCGCTGCGGGAGAGCGTGCGGGACTTCGCCCGCGAGGTGGTTGCCCCGGTGATCGCCGAGCACTACGAGCGGCACACCTTCCCGTACGAGGTGATCCGGCAGATGGGCAAGATGGGCCTGTTCGGCCTGCCCTTCGACGAGGAGCACGGCGGGATGGGCGGCGACTACTTCGCGCTGTGCCTGGCCCTGGAGGAGTTGGCCCGGGTCGACTCCAGCGTGGCTATCACGTTGGAGGCGGCCGTCTCGCTCGGCGCGATGCCGATCTACCGCTTCGGCACCGAGGAGCAGAAGGCGACCTGGCTGCCCCGGCTGCTCAGCGGGGAGGCCCTGGCCGGCTTCGGCCTCACCGAGCCGGGCACCGGTTCCGACGCCGGCGGCACCCAGACGCGGGCCGTGCTGGACGGCGACGAGTGGGTGATCAACGGCGCGAAGGCGTTCATCACCAACTCGGGCACCGACATCACGGCCATGGTGACCGTCACGGCGGTGACCGGCACCAACCCGGACGGCTCCAAGGAGCTGTCGACGATCATCGTGCCCACCGGCACGCCCGGATTCACGGTGGCTCCGGGTTACTCCAAGGTCGGTTGGACCGCCTCGGACACCCACGAGCTGACCTTCGACGACTGCCGGGTGCCGGCGGCCAACCTGCTCGGTGCGCGCGGACGGGGCTTCGCACAGTTTCTGCGGATCCTCGACGAGGGCCGGATCGCGATCGCCGCGTTGGCTGTCGGCCTCGCCCAGGGCTGCGTCGACGAGTCCATCAAGTACGCCAAGGAGCGGCACGCCTTCGGCCGGCCGATCGGCGACAACCAGGCCATCCAGTTCAAGATCGCGGACATGGAGCTGAAGGCGCACACCGCGCGCCTGGCCTACTACGACGCCGCCGCCCGGATGCTTGCCGGCGAGCCGTTCAAGCGGCAGGCCGCCATCGCGAAGCTGCACGCGAGCACGATCGCGGTGGACAACGCCCGGGAGGCCACCCAGATCCACGGCGGCTACGGATTCATGAACGAGTACCCGGTCGCCCGGTTCTGGCGGGACTCCAAGATCCTGGAGATCGGCGAGGGCACCAGCGAGGTGCAACGCATGATCATCGCCCGCGATCTGGGCCTCTGATCCCACCCCTCGGGCGATCACGGGGGTTACCGACCACTCCCCGTCGATCGACCCCTCGGCTGTCGGATTATCGGCGAGCGGACGTCGGCAGGACGACGTTCGACTGCCGATGGTCGGAGGCGAACCGTACTCTTCGTGCCCATGACTCCGGATCATGGGTGGTCGCGGAGCCCGGCCGGTCGTACCGGGCTGCCGGAGCTGCTCCGTGCGCACCGGCGCGCCGCCGGTCTGACCCAGGCGGAACTGGCGTCCCGTGCCCGAGTCGGTGTGCGGACGGTGCGGGACCTGGAGCGTGGCCGGTCGGTCCGGCCACAGCGCACCACCGTCGATCTGCTCGCCACGGCGTTGGGGTTGACCGGTGCCGTCCGGGCGGCATTCCTGGCCACGGCCCGTGGCCCTGTCGGCGGCGAGCCGCCGTCGGATGTCGGCCCGGGCGCGGTCGGCGTCGCGTCGGCGCAAGCCACCCGAGTCGACGCGCCGGTCGCCCTTCCGCCGCCGGTCGCCCTGATCGGACGCGATCGCGATGTCACCGAGTTGGCCGCGATGCTGACCGCGGAACACGGACCACGGCTGATCAGCCTCGTCGGCCTGGCCGGGGTCGGCAAGACCGCGCTCGCGCTCGCCGTGGCCCACGCGGCGGCACGGGCGCATCCGGGCGGTGTGGCCGGCGTGCTGGTCGGCGAGGGTTCGGACGGGCCGGACGTCCTCGCGGCCTCGATGACCGTCCTCGGCGCCGCCCGGTTACCGGAACTGGTCGCCCGCCTCGCCGGCCGGCGGGCGCTGCTGGTCATGGACGCCGTCGAGCGCGCCCCCGGCCCGGTGGCCGAGACACTGCACCGGTTGGGCACCGTACTGCCGTCGCTGCGGGTGCTGGTCACCGGCCGGCATCCGGTCGGGCTACCCGGCGAACGGGTCTGGCCGGTCGCCCCGCTCGAGGTGCCACCGCCGGACGGCGAACAATCCGGTCCGGCCACGCTCGTCTCGTGGCCAGCGGTCGCGCTGTTCATCGCACGGCTCGCCCAGGTCCGTCGGGAACCGCCCGGCCCCGACGAGCTACCAGCACTGGCCGCCCTGGTCCGCCGGCTGGGTGGCCTGCCACTGGCCATCGAGCTGATGGCCGCCCGGGGGCGGCTGCTCGACCTCACCGAACTGCTCGACCGGTACGGCGACCGGGTCCTCGACCTGACCACCTCGACCGAGGAGACCCGTGCCCGGTGGGACGGGCCGGAGTCGGCCGCCCGCCGTCCGTACGCCACCGATGCCACCCGGGCGGCGGTGGCGGTGACCCTGCGGGACGCGGTGGCGACCAGCTACCGCCTGCTCGCGCCGCACGAGCGCGACGCGCTGCGGCGACTCGCCATGTTTGGCAACCGGTGGTCGGTGGAGATGGCCGAGGAGATGCTCGCCGACGAGGCCGACCGGGACGGAACCGTCGCCATCGATCCGGTCCCGGTGCTGGACCGCCTGGTCGAGCTGGGCCTGCTGAGCGTTCGCGGCACCGGGCCGTTCCGGTTCCGCCTGCTCGACGCGGTCCGTGACTTCGCCGTGGAGCAGGCGGTCGGCGGTGGTGAGCTGACCTGCGTACGGCGTCGGCACGCGGAGGTGACCGCCCGCCTCGTGGCGCGGACCGCCGCCGACCTGGCCGGCCCACGGATGCTCGACGCGGTGCACCGGCTCGACCAGCTGAGCAGCGATATCAGCTCCGCGCTCGCCCACGCGGCCACCGATGACCCCCTGACCGCGCTCCGGCTCGCCGCCTGCCTCCCCCGCTGGTGGCGGTTCCGGGGCCGGGACGTCGCCGGGCGGCAGTGGCTGCGACGTCTGCTGGCCGACCCGCGAACCGCCGACGCGGACCCGATCCTGCGCGGCTGGGCCAGCCTCGGGATGGCACGGCTCGCGGCCGAACACGGTGCCGAGGCAGAAGAGTTACCCACGGCACGCGCCGCGTTGGAGATCTTCCGACACTCGGGCGACGTGACCGGCGAGTTGGAGGCGCGCGGGGTGCTCGGTGCTCTGCTGACCACCGTCGGCGGGCACGACGAGGCGCGGGATCAGGCCGAGGCGGTGCTCCGGCTCGCCGCCCGCAACGGTCGTACGCGTGATCTGGCGGTGGCGCAGAACAGCCTTGCCTGGCACGAGATCCGCGTCGGCGACCTGGCGGCGGCACGCCGGCGGCTGGCCGCCGTGGACCGGCTCGCGGCCGAGGGGGGTGAGCAGCGGTTGCGCGTGCTGGCCTGGGCCAACCGGGCCGAGGTGTCCCGCCTCGAGGGCCGGTACGCCGACGCCGTCGACCAGGGGCGGCGTGCGGTGGCGGCGTTGTTCGAGCTGGGCGACCCGGGACATCGCCGTCGGGTGCTCGGCACGGTCGGTCTGGCGCTGGCTCAGGACGGCCGTGCCGCCGAGGCGACCGAGGTGCTCACCGAGCTGCGCGCCGGCGGTGCCGAGGCGACCGTCGCCGTGCCGGGGCGGCAGTGGTTGGAGCGGGTCGGACTGCCGCGACCACGGTCGGACGACAGCGTGTTGTCGTGGAGCGGACCGGAGGCGGGCATCTGCGCGCTGATCGAGGGGAACCTGGCGCTGCACCGGGGTGATCGGGAGTTGGCGGCCGAGTGGTTCGCGGCCGCCGTCGAGGCCGGTCACGATCGCCGGGACGTCGTGGAGGCGCTGGTGGGCCTCGCCGCGAGCACCGGAGATCCGACGGTCCTCGATCGTCTGGACCAGGTCTGCGAGGAAACCGGGATCCGACTGCTGCCGCAGGAGTCCGGGCTGCTCTACGCGCTGATCGCCGCCCGGGGTGGAGCCACCGAACGGTGAGCGGTGGCCGGTCGGCGTCGATGGACCGCCGGATGGAGAGTGGCGCGGGCGAAGAGCCCCCTTGGTGCTACCCCTCGCTGTTCGCCCGCGCCGTCACCCCCCGGTGATTCCCCGGTGGGCGAAAGCCTGCCACCGTTGCCGGGGAAGAAGGTGTTTTTCAAGAGGTTTGTCCGGTCTTTGGGGTCAGTTCTGCCGGTCCTTCTGCCGGTACCGCCCGGAGGCCCATCTTGCGGGCCGACGGTCAGGTCGGGTCGCAGTCGTCGGCCGTCTCCTGCTCGGTACTGCCGGCGGTCGCGCCAGGATGGACCGCGTCCCGCACCCGCCGCAGGCCGTCGAGCAGTGCCGCCAGGGCCTCGGGTTCGAGTTGGCCGGTGAACCACTGTTCGATGATCCGCAGGTGCCCGGGCAGTGTCTCGTCGAGCCGCTGCATTCCGGACGCGGTGACCACCGCATACGAGCTACGGCGGTCGTTCGGGCATGCTCGACGGGTGAGCAGTCCGTCGCGTTCCATCCGGTCCACCACCCGGGTCACGCCGCTGGTGGACAGTGAGGTCTGTGCGGCGAGGTCGGTCATCCGTAGCTGGTTGCCGGGCGAGCGGGCCAGTCGGGTGATCACCTCGAACTCGACCTGGGAGAGGCCGTGCTCCTCGAGTTGGGCGGCGAACCGGGCTGAGAGCCCGGCGTGGGCCTCGTACAGGAGGCCAACCGCGGTGATCCGGGGGTCGTCGAACACGTTGGTCACTCGTTAATCCTACCAGTCCTTGACACGGGGAATGTTGTTGCGGTTATATTTGCTGAAGCAGTCGTTGGGCTACTAAACAATCCTCTGGAGGACACCAGTCATGACCAGCAGCATCGACGCGGTTACCCGCGACTGGGACGGTCTCACCATCCCGGCGGCCGGCACCTACGTGCTGGACGCGGCGCACAAGCGGGTCGGCTTCGTCGCCCGGCACATGATGGTGAGCAAGGTCCGCGGTGAGTTCAACGAGGCGACCGCCACCATCACCGTCAGCGAGGACCCGCTGCAGTCCTCGGTCGTCGCGACCATCCAGGCCGCCAGCATCGACACCACCCAGGACGACCGGGACGCGCACCTGCGCAGCCCCGAGTTCCTCGACGCGGAGCAGTACCCGACCCTGGAGTTCCGCAGCACCGGCGTCAAGTCCCGCAAGGGCAACGAGTTCGTGCTCGACGGTGAGCTGACCGTCAAGGGCGTCACCCGTCCGGTCGAGCTGGAGGTCGAGTTCGAGGGCGTGGGTCGCAGCCCGTTCGGCCAGGACATCTTTGGCTTCTCCGCGAGCACCGAGATCGACCGCGAGGAGTTCGGTCTGACCTGGAACGTCGCCCTGGAGACCGGCGGCGTGCTGGTCGGCAAGAAGATCAAGATCGAGATCGAGGGCGAGGCCGTCCGCCAGGCCTGATCCACGGATCACCCGTACACCGGGCCCGCGCCGCACGTCGGCGCGGGCCCGGTGTCGTCCGTGCCGAGCGCGTGTGAATTGTCACGACTTGTTCTTGCCCCCGCGAGGTCCGGCATGCTGGCGACGGGGTAGAGATGGCGCCACGAGCGAATCCACTCGGCCGTCGTCGGATCACCGTCGTCGGCCTCTGGCCCCGGCCAGGCGAGCGCTCTTACCGTTGATGGTTCACAATGCGCTTCCGGGACGGCAGAATCCCGACCGCGCGGGTTGTCGGGAGGACACATGGGCAGGGACGTCTCGCAGGGCGCCTTCACCCGGGAGGACCGCGTCCGCTACCGGCAGAAGGTCCGGCGGTGCCTCGACGTCTTCGCCCTGATGCTCGACGACTTCGGGTTCGACGCCGACCGGCCGATGACCGGCCTCGAGATCGAGCTGAACCTGGTCGACTCGGCGGCCGAGCCGGCGATGCGCAACGAGGAGATCCTCGCCGAGATCGCCGATCCGCTCTTCCAGACCGAGCTGGGGCAGTTCAACCTGGAGTTGAACGCCGAGCCCCGGCTGATCGAGGGCGCCGGTTTCGCCGACTACGAGCACGACCTGCGTAGCAGCCTCTCCCGGGCCGACGAGCGCGCCGCCAGGTCCGACGCGAAGATCGTCCTGGTCGGCATCCTGCCCACCCTCACCGAGGGGCACCTGGTCGAGGACAACCTCTCCACCAACGAGCGCTACCGGGTCCTCAACGACCAGATCGTCGGCGCCCGAGGCGAGGCCATCGAACTCGACATCCGTGGCGTCGAGCAGTTGCGGACGCACACCGACTCGATCGCCCCCGAGGCGGCCTGCACGAGTCTCCAGTTCCACCTCCAGGTCGCGCCGGACAGCTTCGCCGACTACTGGAACGCGTCCCAGGCCATCGCCGGAGTGCAGGTGGCGGTCGGGGCGAACTCGCCCTTCCTCTACGGCCGCCAACTCTGGGCCGAGACCCGGATCGCCCTGTTCAAGCAGGCCACCGACACTCGTCCGGAGGAACTCAAGGCCCAGGGCGTACGCCCCCGGGTCTGGTTCGGCGAGCGGTGGATCACCTCGATCTTCGACTTGTTCGAGGAGAACGTCCGGTACTTCCCACCACTGCTGCCGATCTGCGAGGACGAGGACCCCGTGGAGGTGCTGCACGCCGGCGGGGTGCCCCAACTCAGCGAGCTGCGGCTGCACAACGGCACGGTCTACCGCTGGAACCGCCCGGTCTACGACATCATGAACGGCCGCCCGCACCTGCGGGTGGAGAACCGGGTGCTGCCCGCCGGTCCCACCGTGGTGGACATGCTGGCCAACGCGGCCTTCTACTTCGGACTGGTCCGCGGTCTGGCCGAGGCCGACCGGCCGATCTGGAGTCAGCTCACCTTCTCCTCGGCCGAGGAGAACTTCCACTCGGCGGCCCGCCGTGGTCTGGACGCCGTGCTGCACTGGCCCGGGGTCGGTGACGTGCCGGTCACCAAGCTCGTACTCGATCAGTTGCTGCCCGTCGCCGCGACCGGACTGGACGGCTTCGGCGTCGCGCCGGCGCAACGGGACCGGCTGCTCGGCATCATCGAGCAGCGCTGCCGTACCGGTCGCAACGGCTCCGTCTGGCAGACCGAGGCGGTCTGGGCGGCGGAGCACCACCACGGCATGGACCGCCCGGCAGCCCTGCACCACATGGTCAAGCGCTACGCGGAACTCCAACGCACCAACGAACCAGTCCACACCTGGCCCGTCCAGTAACCACCCCACCCCACCCCGGGCCTGGTTGATCAAGAGGTTCGCGTCAGAAATCGCGCCGCTGATGACGAAAACCTCTTGATCAACAGGTGGATGGCGGTGGGGTCAGGCGGTGGGGCGGCGGGGTGGGCGGGCTCGGGGCGCGGTTGGGGCGTTGGTTGGGGCGTCGGTTGGGGCGTCGGTTGGGGGCGCGGCGTCGGGGTCGGGGCGTGGGGCCGGGACGCGGGGTGCGGTGGTGGTCGCGTCGGCGGGCTGGTCCCCGCGCGGGCTTGTCGGTGCCGACGGCGTCCTGCCGCGTCGGGTTGCCGTGCCGGCTGCGGCGTCGGTCACCGAGCGGGCGCGGCGTCCGGGTCGCCCGGCGTCCGCCACGCCCTCTCTCGTGGGCGTCGTCCGATCGGTCGGGAGCCCTCCGGCCCGGGTGAAGTCCGCCGGAGGGGCCGACGTCGAGCCGGGTGAGCCGGCCGGAGGGGCCGACGCCGGTTCGCGTTGGCCGGTCGGAGCGGTCGACGTCGGGTCGGACACGTCGCCCGATGTCAGCTTGGGGTTCGCCGACCCACCCGTCGAGGCGGCGTCCGGACCGGCGGCCGGGGCGGTCGGACGGCGGTCGGCGGCCCGTCGGTGGCCGGCCCTCTCGGCGAGCCGGGCGACCAGTATCGAGCCGCCGACCCCGGCGATCACCGCGTACGGGGCGATGAGCTGGGTCGAGAACTGTGCCGGGCCGGGGGTCGCCCACCTCGGCACGGTGGTCAGGTAGGCGAGCGCGACGAGCAGCGGGCCGGCCGCACCGGAGGCCGCCGCGCCCACCCGGTGTCCGCCCGGACGCGCGGCGCCGCGGGCGGCGAGGGCACCGATCAGAAGCGCGGGTACGAGTGCCAGCAGCGCGCCCGGCCAGTAGATCTGGCCCCCGATCCAGTACCGCCCGTGGTCCGGGTCGAGCTGCCAGGTGCCGAGTTGGGCGCCGGTCAGCCCGCGTCCGACGCGTACACCGTCGATGACCGAGACCACGGCGAGCAGCCACAGCCAGGCGGCCGTCGCGGTGATGTTCACCGCGACCGTGCGGGAGCGCAGCGCCCAGAGCGCGACGAGGACGCCGATCAGGATTCCCAGCGCCGCGTGCAGGGCCGCGACCCGCTGCGGCGCGCCGGTGTCGGCGCCCGCGGCGACCCGCGCCGGTACGGCGACCAGCAGTACGGTGACCAGTCCACCGAGCCCGGCACCGAGCGCCAGGGACAGCCGGC
Source organism: Micromonospora sp. NPDC049662 (assembly GCF_040675055.1). NCBI lineage: Bacteria > Bacillati > Actinomycetota > Actinomycetes > Micromonosporales > Micromonosporaceae > Micromonospora > Micromonospora sp. NPDC049662. The sequence goes on along the minus strand of NZ_JBFAOC010000004.1, from coordinate 100,570 downwards.
GGAGCAGACCGGGGTGCTCGACGGCCACCGGTTCGGCCCGATCGATGACCGGCCGATCCTGCGGAACGTCGGCGCCCTCGGCCCGGGTCGGTTGGCCCGGCGTGAGCGCCGGCGACTGCGGCAGGTCAGCCTCGTCCGCCGCTGCGGCGCCGGTCGTCGGCGTGGGCGTGGGCGTGGGCGTCGCACGCTGGTGCAGTCGCTGCGCGCAGACAGCTCCCAGCACAGTGGAGCTGGCGGCGAGCCAGGTGGCCCAGGCGAGGCCGTCGGCCCAGGCCGTGCCGTTGGCCCCGGCCTCGGTGGGCGTCCAGGTGATGACGCCGAGCCCGTAGCCGAAGCCCAGTTGCGCGGCGCCCGCGCCGGCAGCGACCCCGACCGCCGTCGCGATCGATACTCCCCAGCCCCGTCTGGCCATGCCGGGCAGCGTAACGTCCCGTCGTCGGTGCGGCGAGTCGCGGCGACCCGCCGGTACGGACCGTCGGCACAACGTGGTGGGCGGCGAACGGTACGGTCGCCGGTGATGAGGCGGTGGACGGTATGACGGACGCGAACACGGGTCGGCAGGAATCCTCCGGTGGCCGGGACGGCGGTGACGGCCGCCGAGCTGGCGTGTTGCTCGGTGGCGGACTGGTCGCGGTGCTCCTCGCCGTGGTCGGCGCGACCGGCGGTTGGCTGCTGGCCGGCGAGGACGACGAGTCTCCGGGGACCCCGCAGGCGGTCGCCACCACGGCAGGTACACCGACCGAGGAGGCCACCTCGTCTCGACCGACCACCGGCCGGACCACCCCGTCCGCTCCCCGCACGACCGCCTCCGCGACGAAGGGGACCGGGCTGACCGTGCCCCCGGTGGTCGGGACCGACTTCCTCCAGGCGCGCGAGATGCTGCGCGAACAGCGGTTGGGTTGGCGGCTGGTCTTCGGCGTCGGCACCGGACGCAGGGTGGAGAGCGCCTCGCCGGCGGTGGGCACCCCGGTGACCCGGGGTACCACGGTTCAACTGCAGATCGCCGGGCCACCGCCGGCCGCCGAAGTGCCGGACGTGGTCGGCGACGACTGCGCCAAGGCAGCGGAAGAGTTGGTCGAGGAGGGGCTCTACCCGAGTTACCGCAGCGGGCGCAGTGGAAAGGTCAGTCGGCAGGAACCGGCCGAGGACGGTCCGGCACGCTGGAACGACGAGGTCAGCATCTGGTGCGGCGCGGCGGCCCCACCGAGCCAGCCGACCGCGAAGCCCACCCCCTGACCCGAGCGGCCCCGACCCGCCGGCGGCACGCGGTTCGTGCCACCGATACCGGCCGATGTCGACCTGGGCGGTTAGGTTGACGTCGAGGGCCAGGGCGCCCGCCCGGTTCGGGAAGGGACGTGCGATGAGCGACGACCGCCAGGAGCCCCCCGCCGGGACACCGGACGACGACCGCACGCGCCCTCTGCCGCCCATCGGCGGCGACCGCCCGCAACCGCCCGCGTCGACCGACGAGACGATGCCTATCGACCGGGCCGCGTCCGGCGGTGGTGCGTCGCCGGACGAGACGATGCCCATCGACCGGGCCGCGTCTGCGTCTTCGGCGGATCGGACGGCGCGGATGCCGGCCGAGCGGTCGACGCCACCGTCGTGGTCGGGGCGGGCCGAGGTACGGGCACCTCGACCGGCCGAGCCGTCCGCGGACTGGTACGTGGAGGAGCAGGGCGGCCGTCGGTGGTGGCTGCCGATCCTCTGGGGCGTACTCGCGTTGTTGTTCGCCGCCCTTCTCGGCGCGGCCCTGTGGGTGGTGTTGAGCGCGCGGGAGGACGACCCCGACGACCCGGCCACGCCGTCCGTCCCGCCGACCAGCGTCACCGCCGCGCCGACCAGCAGCGCCCCGACGTCGGCGGCGCCCACCAGCGCGACGCCGAGCAGCCCGGCGGCCACCACCGAGGGGGCGCAGCTACCGGTGCCGCCGCTGACCGGCCTCGGGCAGTCCACCGCCGAAGGACTGCTGGAGCGACTGGGCCTGAGCTACCGGGTGGTGTACCGCCCGTCCGAGCTGCCGCCGGGCACGGTGGTGCGGACCGATCCGGAGGCCGGCACCCTGGTGCCGACCGACCAGGAGGTGCTGGTGGTGATCTCCCAGGCCCGGCCGTCGCCGGGCGGCAGCTCGACCAGCCCGAGCCCGACGGCGACGGCCACGCCGTGACCGGTTCTCACCACCTACGGCGGCGGGTGCCGACGAGGCCGAGGCCGGCGAGCGAGATGGTGAGGCCGAAGATCCCGGACCAGAAGAGCGACCGGCGTACGTCGGTGCCGTGGTGGCCGCCCGACGTCGTCTCGGCGAGTGCCTGCTGACCGTCGGCCTGACCGCCGGCGCCGGAACCGGTGGCCGGGCCGGTCGCGTCGGCCGCCGCCCCGGCGTACCCGTCGGGGGTGTCGGCGCCGATCCAGCCGTACTCGTCCTCGGGAGGCTCGGAGCCGGCCACGGTGATCTCCGGCGCCGGTACCGGAACGGCCAGCCGGGTGGACGACGACGCCGGATCGTGGACCAGGACCACGACGGTGGTCAGGGCCCCGAGGAGGGCGAGCAGTCCGAGAGCGTAGGTGATACTCCAGCGGTGGTGCCGCCGCACGGCGGGCTGATTGACCATGACCATCCCAGGCTCAGGGTCCTGGACGTGCGGGTGGAACGGTGCCGGGGTGGGCGTACCGATTCTATGGCGACGGCACGCCTACCCGCGGCGGATCGCGCTGGTCAGCCGACTCTGACCGGCGTACGGGTAACCGGTCGCCGGGTCCGTACGGTGTGCGGGCGGGGCACCGGCGCGGCCTGCACCTGTTGCAGCCCTTCCCGCTGTACGAAGATCGACCGGCGGTTGACGGCGTCGCCGGCGGCGTTGAGCTCGTAGCCGTCGAGCCAGAGCCAACCGTCGTAGGTCGGCCAGTCGAGCACCCGGATCACCCGGAACATGATCGGCCTGAGGAACTGGACACTCGCCGCGCGAGTCACGTGCAGAACGTCACCGGAGCGGGGAAGCACATGGGCTCCTGGGGAGGGTAAGCCGGCGGCATGCCGGCGGTGACTGGTCTGGGATGTCTCGGCCCGGTTGCGGGATCGCGCCTCGTGGACCGTCTGGTGCTGGTGGTGGTCGGGCCGTACCCGCTGGTGGCGTGCCGCCACCCGACCATCACCTGACTGCTGCCGGGAACCGCGCCCACCGCCGCAGTCAGCTGGCTTGCAGCGGTGGGGTCATTACCCCGGCGCAGGTCCGGGTGTCGCTGGCCGGGCCTGCGTTCGGTCCGGCTGCCCGGGGTCGGTGGGTTCACCACTCCCGGAGAGCGGACCGGAACGCTGAGTGATCCGAGCCATACGGACAGAGTGCATCAGCGACGTGCTTCATGCAAGTTGCACGTCGACTTTTGCCGATACGTGAGTTCGCCACGCAAAGCGGCGCTTGAAGCGATCCGCGTGTGGGCGGCACACTGAGGGCCGGTTTCGCCCGTCGCGGCCGGCCGATGACCGGCACCATCCCTCGTCGCGAACGCTCGCCGGGCGACGGTCGCGCCCCCGGCAGGCGACAACCAGTGGCGCGGCGACCGGAGGTAGCCCGAGAGTGGGGTCGAGCAACCAGCGGCAAGAAACAGAAGTGTCGAGGCCGCGCGATGAGTGAACGGCGCAGCCCGACGATCCGACGGCGACGGCTCGGCGCGGAGTTGCGCCGGCAGCGGGAGTCGGCCGGGATCACCATAGAGGTGGTGGCCGAGCAGTTGGAGTGCTCGGCGTCCAAGGTCTCCCGCATCGAGACGGGCCACACCACGGCCACCCCGCGCGACGTGCGGGACATGCTGCGGATCTACGGCGTCGTGGGCGCCGAGAGCGACGAGCTCGTGCAGATCGCCCGCGAGGCGCGGCAGAAGGGCTGGTGGCACCCGTACAGCACGGTGCTGGTCGGGGCGTACGTCGGCCTGGAGGCGGCAGCCAGCTCCATCCGGGCGTACGAACAGCAGGTCGTCCCCGGCCTGTTGGAGACCGAGGAGTACGCCGGGGCGATGATCCGCGCCGCCCGTCCGGACTTCACGGCCGATCAGGTACATCAAAGGGTGCGTGTCCGTCTGGGCCGTCAGTCGTTGTTGACCCAGGACGATCCGGTCGATCTGTGGGTGGTGCTCGATGAGGCGGTGGTAAGTCGGCCGGTGGGCGGGGACGAGGTGATGCGCGGCCAACTCAGGCGGTTGGTCGAGGTGGCCGAGTTGCCGAACGTGACGCTCCAGATCCTCCCCTTCGAGGTGGGTGCGCACGCCGGCATGGACGGCACCTTCACGATCCTCAGCTTCCCTGAGCCCGGTGATCCGGATGTTGTGTACGCGGAGAACGCCACGGGTGGGCTTTTCCTCGAGAAGAGCGACGAACTGCAGAAGTACAGCTTCATCTTCGATCACATCCGCGCTGCGGCCATTCGTCCGGAGGAGTCCGTCGCACACATCGCAAAACTGGCAGAGGAGCCGAAATGGCGACCAAGAGGTTCCCCGTGGACCTGACGCAGGCGACGTGGTTCAAGAGCTCGAAGAGTGGGCCCAACTGCGACAACTGCGTGGAAGTGGCGTACGTGACCGGTGCGGTCGGCGTCCGGGATTCGAAGGACAAGGCCGGTCCGGCCCTGGTCTTCGCTCCCGGCGACTGGCGTGCCTTCGTTGCCGGAGCCAGGGGTGGTGTGTTGGGCTCGGCCTGACCGAGTGGTCGATGGACGTCCCCGTCCGGTCCTCGACCGGGCGGGGACGTTCCGTGTCCGCGCTCCTCGCGGCCGGCACGGCGAGGTTCCGCCGGGATTCCCGTCGCCACAGCGGGCCCGCCTCGTTGAACCCGTCGGTACGGCGTTGGTCGATGGCCCCCGCCGTACCGACCGCAACCGAGCGAGGTAGGCGAGACGGATGACGATCGGTTCAGAGAACCTCACCAACGGTCCGGGCAAGCCGGAGCGGTTCGGTGGCAAGTACCGCGGGGCGCGTCGGGACACCGTACTGACCGAGGTGGTCTCGACCGACCAGGAGTTGAACGGGCGGGACGTGTCGGCCCCGGACGCCGGGGACGCGCCGCTCTCACTGCCGTCGCTGGACCCGAACCCGCTGGTCGAACCGTCGTTCCCGCCGACCGGCTGGCCGATGGAGCCCACCGGTTCGCTCGCGGACCACCCGCTGCTGCGGGGCCTGCTGCTGGAGCTGCCGCCGAAGGGCAGCGTGCCGCCGCCCGGCTGGCTGGACCGCTGGTTCGAGGCGACCCGGGCGATCCTGGAGCTTCTATACGTGCAGGGGATCGGCCGCTCGCGCTGACCGCGTGGCGGCGGCGGTGGGCTGCGCCCGCTCGATGAGCCGGCTGTGTCGCAGCGCGTGCCGGACCCCGATGGCCGCCACCGCCAGTGCGCCGACGGTGATCGCCGGGCCGGTGATCCCGGGCTCGGCGCCGAGGTCCGTGCCGGCCGCCGCGATCACCGCCGGAAGTGTCGCCAGGGCGGTGACCTGCAACGGCACGCCGACGAGCGGGTGGGCCGCGGCGGCCCGCAGCCCGTGCGGGGCGGGTGTGCCGGGTGCGCTGTCGAACGCTCCGGCCCCGGCCCGCAGCCGGCGGATTCGCCGTATCGAGCAGACGGCCACCACGAGCGCCGGGCCGGTGGCGAGGGTGAGCCCGGCGCCGGCACGATCGATCGGCGCGGCCCCGGCGCTCGTCAGGCCGCCGACGGCCACCGCCGCGATCAGCGCGAGGCCGACCAGCGCGAGCGCCAGCAACCATCCGGTACGCCGACGGAGCGCACGCGCGTCGCGCAGCCGGGGCAGTCGGTCGGCCAGGACCCCGGCGGCCAGCCAGACGGCGGCGACCGGCAACAGGATGGTGAGCTGACTCTCCATGTCGGAGAGTCTTTCCCGTTCTTCGGTGCGGTGAATCGGGGCCGGACCCCCGTTGGCCCCGGAGGTCGGGCCCGTAGGGGCATCCCATCCGGGTGATGGACGTTTCGACATGTTTATCTGTCGCACCGGCGGACCTACTCTCAGCGAGATCGGCAGTTGTCGATCGAAGGTGCCGGTGGTCGCGCTTCGCCGCCGGTCGGAGGGAGGTAGGGAGATGGGTCTTCCACGCAGGTTCGCACTGGTCGGGGTGGCCACCGCGACCGTGCTGGCCGTCGGTGCCCCGGCTCTGGCCGCCGAGCCGGTGGGCGTCGTACGGGAGGCTGGCGGAGCCACCGCCGTGCCGGACAGCTACATCGTCGTCCTCAAGGACGGCACCGTGGCGCCCCACCAGGTCGGCGACACCGCGCAACGGCTGACCGGCCGGCACGGCGGGAAGGTCGCCCGCACCTACGGCACCGCACTGCGGGGCTTCGAGGTCACCGTCAGCGCGGCGGCAGCGGCACGGATCGCCGCCGACCCGGCTGTCGCGTACGTCGAGCAGAACCACACCGTGTCCATCTCCGGAACGCAGGCCAACCCGCCGTCCTGGGGCCTCGACCGCATCGACCAGCGCAACCTGCCGCTGGACAGCTCCTACACGTACCCGAACACGGCGAGCAACGTGCACGCCTACATCATCGACACCGGCATCCGCTTCTCCCACAACGACTTCGGCGGCCGGGCCACCTCCGGCTACGACGCCGTGGACGGCGGGTCGGCCGACGACTGCAACGGGCACGGCACGCACGTCGCCGGCACTGTCGGCGGCTCGACGTACGGGGTCGCGAAGGGCGTCCAGTTGGTCGGCGTACGCGTGCTGAACTGCTCCGGCAGCGGCACCAACGCAGGTGTGATCGCCGGCGTCGACTGGGTCACCCAGAACGCGATCAAGCCGGCCGTGGCGAACATGAGCCTCGGCGGCGGGGCGAACAGCTCGCTGGACACCGCCGTCCGCAACTCGATCGCCTCCGGCGTGACGTACGGCCTCGCGGCCGGCAACGACAACGGCGCGAACGCCTGCAACACCTCGCCGGCGCGGACCACGGAGGCGATCACGGTCGGCTCGACGACCAGCTCGGACGCCCGCTCGTCGTTCTCCAACATCGGCACCTGCCTGGACATCTTCGCGCCCGGCTCGTCGATCACCTCGGCCTGGTACACCAGCAACACCGCGACCAACACGATCAGCGGCACCTCGATGGCCACGCCGCACGTGGTCGGGGCAGCGGCCCTGGTGGCCAGCGCCAACCCGAGCTGGACCCCGGCTCAGGTACGCGACCAGTTGGTGTCCAACGCCACCCCGAACGTGGTCAGCAATGCCGGCTCGGGCTCACCGAACCTGCTGCTCTATGTGGGCAGCGGCGGCACCACCCCGCCGCCCACCGGCTGCACCGGCACCAACGGCACCGACGTCTCGATCCCGGACGCGGGCGCGGCGGTGACCAGCTCGGTCACCATCTCCGGCTGTGGCCGCAACGCCTCCTCGGCCGCCACGGTGGCGGTGAACATCGTGCACACCTACCGCGGTGACCTGGTGATCGACCTGCTCGCCCCGGACGGCAGCTCGTACCGGCTGAAGAACAGCAGCACCTCGGACAGCGCCGACAACGTGAACGCCACGTACTCGGTCAACCTCTCCGGCGAGGCGGCGGACGGCACCTGGCGGCTCCAGGTGCGCGACACCTACTCGGCGGACACCGGCTACATCAACAGCTGGACCCTGACCGTCTGACCTGTTCCCCAGGGACGAGGCCCCATCCGGACGATCCCGGTGGGGCCTCGTGTCGTCCTAGACCGCGAAGGTGGCCGGCCGCTCGGTCGCCGGGGCCGGCGGGCGGGCCTTCCACAGGCCGGTCTTCTGGCCGGCGAGCCGAGCCAGGTAGGCCGGGTTGAGGATCACGTAGCGACGCCAGAGCCGCTTCGGCTCCAGCCCGAGCCGCCAGAACCACTCCAGGCCGGCGCGCTGCATCCACGGCGGAGGTTGGCGCAGCAGCCCGGCGTGGTAGTCGAACGCGGCGCCGACCGCCATCATCGGCATGTCCAGCAGCGGGCGCATGGCGTACGTGAAGACCTCCTGGCGCGGGCAGCCGAGCCCGACCAGGACGAGCCGGGCGCCGCTGGACCGGATCCGGTCGGCGATCTCGGCGTCCTCGCCCGGCTGGACCGCGCGGAACTTCGACGGCTCCACCCCGGCGATCTTCAGGGCCGGGAACATCCGCTCCAACGCCGGGATCAGCTTCGCCAGCGTCTCCTCGGTCGAGCCGTACAGGTAGACGGGCAGCCCCTCGTCGGCGAACCGGGAGAGCACGTGCAGCGTCAACGTCGGCCCGTAGACCCGGTCGGTGAGGCCGGCGCCGTGCAGCAGGTTGAGCGCCCAGCGCACCGGCTGCCCGTCGGGGGTGACCACGTCGAAGGAGTTCAACCGGGCGTTGTGCGCCGGATCGAGCACCCCGGTCATCACGCCGTGCACGGCCAACGCCGTCAGCGCCAGGGGCCGCCGCTCGTGCGCCGCGGTCACCACCGCGTCGGTCGCCGCGGCGTAGTCGGTGGCGTCCACGAGGACGCCGAGCACGTTGCGCTTGGTCTGCGGAGTCATGGCTGCGGCACCCACTTGTCCACGTTCGCCTCGTAGATCTCCCGGAGGATCATCGGCACGTCGTACGTGATCTTCCAGTCCGGGTACTGCGCCTCGAAGCGGGCCATGCTGCTCACGTACCACTGGTGGTCGCCGGTGCGGTTCTGCTCGACGTAGTTGATCCGCGCCTCACGGCCGGTGATCTCCTGGGCGATCGCGAACGCCTCGATGTGGGAGGTGTTGGAGTGCCGGCCGCCACCGAGGTTGTAGACCTCGGCCGAGCGGGGGGCCCGGAAGAACGCCTCGAACGCGGTCAGCACGTCGTGCGAGTGGATCGCGTCGCGGACCATCTTGCCCTTGTAGCCGAACAGGTTGTACGTCCGGCCCTCCATGACGCAGCGCATCAGGTACGCCAGGAATCCGTGCAGCTCGGCGGCCGAGTGGGCCGGGCCGGTCAGGGTGCCGCCCCGGAAACAGGCGGTCCTCATGTCGAAGTAGCGGCCGTACTCCTGCACCATCACGTCCGCGGCCACCTTCGAGGCGCCGAAGACCGAGTGCAACGAGTGGTCGATCGACATCTCCTCGGTGATGCCCTCGTACCAGCGGTGGTCCTCGGGCAGCTCGTACCGGGTTTCCAGCTCGACCAGCGGCAGGCTGTTGGGCCGGTCGCCGTAGACCTTGTTGGTCGAGCAGTGGATGAACGCCGCCTCGATCGCGTGCTGGCGGGTGTTCTCCAGCATGTTGAGCGTGCCACCGGCGTTCACGTCGAAGTCCGTGTACGGCTCCTTGGCCGCCCAGTCGTGGCTGGGCTGGGCAGCGCTGTGGATCACCACGGCGATGTCCGAGCCGTACTTCTTGAACACCTGCTCCAGGCCGTCCCGGTCCCGGATGTCCACGGGGTAGTGGGTGTAGGAGTTACCGAGGTCGCGGCCGAGCCGCTCCAGGCTCCACGAGGTGGAGCCGTCCTCTCCGAAGAAGTACCGGCGCATGTCGTTGTCGATGCCGACGACGTCCAGACCGAGGCCGGCGAAGTGCCGGACCGCCTCGGAGCCGATCAGACCGCCCGACCCGGTCACCAACGCGACACTCACACGCCACTCCTGGTCCATCGGAGGCAGAAACCATCGGAGCATAGCGTGACGCCCGGCACGCCCCGATATGACGGAAGGGCCCCGCATCAAGCGGAGCCCTCGCCTTTTGGTGGGGATGGGGGGAGTTGAACCCCCACGCCCTTTCGGGCACACGGACCTGAACCGTGCGCGTCTGCCATTCCGCCACATCCCCGTGGCACGACCCGGGACACTATAGCCGCCCCGAACCCGCTGTCTCCAACAGGCCCCGGGAATACTACGCTGTCCCAGACGCTCGCCACGAGCGGTTACCGTTCGTGGCGGACGAAAGATTAGCACGGTGGTCCCGGTCCTTCCGAACGGGTCGGGAGCAGGCGGCCGAGCGGCGTGTGAGCTGCGCGCGCGCCGGCCGGATACCATCATGTCCTCGGGACCCGAGGAGGAGCCGGTGAGCGTGCTGCAACGCTTCGAGAAGCGTCTGGAAGGCCTGGTCGAAGGGGCTTTCGCCAAGGTCTTCAAAGGGGTGGTCCACCCCGTGGAGATCCTCAACGCCATGCAGCGGGAGGCCGAGGCGCACAAGGCGATCCTGGCCGGTGGGCGCACGTTGGTGCCCAACCGCTACGTGATCGATCTCTCGCCGTTCGACCACAGTCGTCTGGCGCCGTACGCCGCCGCGCTGGCCCAGGAGTTGGCCCAGTCGCAGGCGGAGTTCATCGGCGAGCAGGCCTGGACGGTCTACGGCGACGTGATCGTGGAGATCGAGCGGGGCGAGGGCCTGGACACGGGCATGTTCCGCGTCACCGCCGAGGTCTACACCGGCGGCGAGGTCGCCCCGGTGTCGGCGCCCGGCTACGACGCCGGTCCGCCCGCCTACCCCGCGTACGACCAGGGTGGCGGCTACGGCCCGCCGCCTGGGCACGGTGGCGGTCGCAACGTGCGGCTGGTCTCCGGTGACGGACGCACCTACCCCCTCCAGATGGGGTCGACGGTGATCGGTCGCGGCGACCAGGCGAACCTGCGCCTGCCCGACGTCGGTATCTCCCGGCGACACGCCCGACTGGATTTCGACGGCGGCCAGGTTGTGCTGACCGATCTGGGTTCCACCAACGGCACCATGGTCAACGGGCAGCGGGTCTCCGCCGTCGCGCTGAACCCGGGTGACATGGTCCAGCTCGGCACCACGACGCTGACCTTCCGCGTGGACGGCTGAGCCGCCTTGCCGGCACTGGTCATCACCGTTGCCCGGTTCGGGTTCCTGATCCTGCTGTGGATCTTCGTGTTCACGGTGGTCGGCGTGATCCGCCGAGATCTCTTCGCGGGAGCCCGATCCGGTCGCCTGGTGGCGGCACCGCGCGCGGTTGGCGCCTCGACGGGGCAGGCGGCCAAACCGGCGAAGGCGAAGCGGGGTAGGGCGGCCCACCAGCTGGTGGTCACCGCCGGTCAGTTGGCCGGCACCCGCATCACTCTCGGTGAAGCGCAGATCACCATCGGTCGGGCCGAGGACTCCACCCTGGTCATCACCGACGACTACGCCTCCGCGCGGCACGCGAGACTCCTACCGCGCGAGGGTCAGTGGTTCGTCGAGGATCTCGGCTCGACTAACGGCACGTACCTGGATCGCGCTAAGGTCACCGGACCAACCCCCGTACCCCTCGGCGTGCCGATCCGGATCGGCCGCACTTCCCTCGAATTACGGCCATGACTCTGACCCTGCGCTATGCGGCCCACAGCGACCGCGGTCTGATCCGTGACGGCAATCAAGACTCCGTCTACGCCGGGCCGCGGCTACTCGCCGTTGCCGACGGCATGGGCGGCATGGCCGCCGGTGACGTCGCCAGCAACATCGTCATCGGTGCCATGGCGCCGCTCGACGAGGATGTCCCCGGGGACGCCCTCGTCGACGCGCTGCGTTCGGCCGTGGGCACCGCCAACCAACAGCTCCGCGACACGGTGGACGCCAACCCGCAGCTGGAGGGGATGGGCACCACACTGACGGCGACCCTCTTCTCCGGCAGCAAGCTGGGGATGGTCCACATCGGTGACTCGCGGGCCTATCTGCTGCGCAACGGTGAGTTCGCGCAGATCACCAAGGACGACACGTACGTCCAGATGCTCGTCGACGAGGGCCGGATCAGCGCCGAGGAGGCCAGCAGCCACCCACAGCGGTCGCTGCTGACCCGCGCGCTGGACGGCCGGGACATCGACCCGGAGTACTCGGTGCGCCAGGTGCTCCCCGGTGACCGCTACCTGATCTGCAGCGACGGCCTCTCCGGGGTGGTGAGCGCCGAGACCATCGGCGAGACCCTGCGCGAGTACACCGACCCGCAGCAGTGCGTCGAGCGGCTGGTGCAGCTCGCGCTTCGCGGCGGCGGCCCGGACAACATCACGGTGATCATCGCCGATGCCACCGACCACGACATCGTCGAGGCGACCCCGATCGTCGGCGGTGCCGCCGCCCGGGACCGGGGCATGGCCACCTCCGCCGACGACTCGACCCCGGCCGCCCGGGCCTCGGCGCTCTCCGCGCCGCGCCCCGCCGCGCCCGAGGAGCCCGCCGCCGCGGACGACGAGCCGGAACCGCGCAAGCGCCGGCCGGTACGCGCCACCGCCATGGCCGTGGCCCTTCTGGTGATCCTCGGCGGCGGACTCTTCGCCGGCTGGACGTACACCCAGCGCCAGTACTACGTGGGCGCCACCGACGAGGGCCAGGTCGCCGTCTTCCGCGGCATCCAGGGGCAGATCGCCGGGATGGACCTGTCCACCGTGCACCGCACCAGCGGCACCCGGTTGGACGACCTCACCGTCGCCGCCCAGGACACGGTCAAGGTGGGCATCCGCGCCAAGAGCGAGCCGGACGCCGAGCGGCAGCTCGCGGAGCTGACCAGCGACACGCCGACCAACCCGAACCTGAAGCCGCTCTGTCTGCCCGATACGGGCGCGGTGACCGGCTCGCCGACGCCCACTCCATCCCCGACCCCGCCCGCGACGTCCCCGACGCCGGCCACCAGCCCCAGCGCGTCGGTGAACGGGGTCCTCAGCGCGAGCCCGACCACGGCGGCCACCGCCGGCGGGACCGATCCGACCACCGCACCCGACGCCACGCCCTCCGACTCGGCACCGCCGGCGCTCGACCCGGCCGGCTGCCGGTCTCCTGAGTGAGCGTCGACTGAGATCCCAAGGACTCCACCCGTGACCGTAGCGGCCACACCGGCATCCTCGCCCGCCACCACGGGCGGGGAGTCCGGCGTACGCCTGGCCCGGTCCCGGCGCAACGCCGAGCTGTCCCTGTTGCTGCTGGCCATGGTGCTGGTGGCCGCGTACATGGCGACCGTCGAGGCGAACCTCCTGGACACGGTCACTCCGGACTTCTGGATGCCCGCCGCCGCGCTCGGGGCGGTCTTCCTCGGCCTGCACCTGGTCATCCGGTTCCTCGCCCCGTTCGCCGATCCGGCTCTGCTGCCGGCGGTGGCCCTGCTCAACGGTCTCGGCGTGGGCTTCCTGCGCCGGATCGACCTGGGTGAGGCCGCGCCGGTGGACCGGGAGGACCTGGCCACGTTCGCCGGCATCGGCGGCCGGCAGCTCGCCTGGACGCTCGCCTCGGTGATCCTCGCCGCGGGCCTGCTCGCGATCATGCGCGACCACCGTTCGGTGTCCCGGTACGCGTACACCCTGGGACTCGCCGGCATCGTGCTGGTGATGCTCCCGGCGGTGCTGCCGCGCAGCATGTCCGAGATCAACGGCGCCAAGCTGTGGATCCGCCTCGGCGGGTTCTCGATCCAGCCGGGTGAGTTCGCCAAGCTGGCGCTGCTGGTCTTCTTCGCGTACTACCTGGTGCGCAAACGCGAGGTGCTCTCGCTGGCGAGCCGGCGGTTCCTCGGTATCGACTTCCCGCGCGGTCGGGACCTCGGTCCGGTGGTCGTGGTCTGGTTGATCAGCCTCCTGGTGCTGGTCTTCGAGAAGGACCTCGGCACCTCCTTGCTGTACTTCGGCATGTTCGTGGTGACCCTCTACATCGCCACCGAACGGGTCAGTTGGCTGCTGATCGGTCTACTCCTCTTCTTCGGCGGGGCCTACCTCGCGTACGTCCTCGGTTCGACGGTCGGCGGGCCGTTCGCCAACTTCTACGTGCGCGCCGAGATCTGGCTGGACCCGTTCGCCGACCCGACCGACAAGGGCTATCAGCTCGTCCAGGGCCTGCTCGCCCTCGGCACGGGCGGGCTCTTCGGCGCGGGACCGGGCGGCGGTCAGCCGGACATCCTGCCCGAGGTGCAGAACGACTTCATCTTCGCCGGCATCGGTGAGGAGATCGGCCTCTTCGGTCTCTCCGCGCTGCTGGTGGTCTACCTGCTGATCGTGGAGCGGGGTCTGCGCGCCGCGCTGGCGGTCCGTGACTCGTTCGGCAAGCTGCTCGCCGGCGGTCTCGCCTTCACCCTGGGCCTCCAGGTCTTCGTGATCGTCGGCGGCATCAGCAAACTGATCCCGCTGACCGGCCAGACCACGCCGTTCCTGTCCGCCGGTGGCTCGTCGTTGATGGCGAACTGGCTGCTCATCGCGGTCCTGCTGCGGGTCTCCGACGGGGCCCGGCGGCCGGTTACCGGTGGCGCCGGCAAGGCGGCCCGACCGGCGGGTGGTCCGCCCGAGCAGTTGCACGGTGCTCCCACGGAGGTGATCAAGCCGTGAACGCACCCCTGCGTCGTGTCGGTGTCGTCGTCATGGTCCTGTTCGGTCTGCTCTTCGCGAACCTGAACTGGATCCAGGCGTACAAGGCCGACGAGTACCGCACCAGTGACTACAACGGTCGGGTCCAGGTCGCCGACTACAAGCGCAAGCGCGGCAACATCGAGGCCGGCGGCACCGCGTTGGCCACCAGCAAGGAGACCACCGGCAAGCTGAAGTTCCAGCGCACCTACCCGGGCGGCGCCAAGTACGCCCATGTGCTCGGCTACAAGCCGGTCAACCTGGCCGACACCGGCATCGAGCAGTTGGAGAACGACTTCCTGGCCGGCACCAGCGACCAGTTGATCGGCGACCGGTTCAAGGACATGTTCACCGGCGACGAGACCGCCGGCGGCAACGTGCTGCTGACGCTCTCGAAGCGGGCGCAGGACGTGGCGTACGACCAGATGCGCAACAACCAGGTGGAGGCGAAGAGGGGCGCGGCGATCGCCATCGACCCGCGCACCGGCGCGGTGCAGGCCCTGGTGTCGATGCCCAGCTTCGACCCGAACCCGCTCGTCAGCCACGACACGACCGCGGCGGCTGCGGAGATCAACAAGCTGGAGCAGAACCCGGACGGTCCGCTGAAGAACCGCGCCCTCTCCGAGACGCTGCCCCCGGGCTCCACCTTCAAGATCGTGGTTGCCGCGGCGGCGTTGGAGAACGGCGTCACCAAGTCGACCCCGATCCCGGCCGGGTCCAGCTACACACCGCCCACCTCGGGCAGCCCGATCCGTAACGCCGCAGCGTCGATCTGCCCCGAGCCGCAGGTCACCCTCCAGGAGGCGGTCACCGAATCCTGCAACACGGGCTTCGCGCAGCTCGGCGTGCGGCTCGGCGCGGACAAGGTCAAGGAGAAGGCCCGTCAGTTCGGCTTCGAGCAGGAGGACCTCACCGTCGGCCAGCTCGGCGAGGGCGGCCTGCGGACGGCGGCCAGCCGGACCGGCGACATGCAGAACCCGGACGGCAGCACCGACCCGGCCGCGCTGGCCCAGTCCTCGATCGGTCAGAACAACGTCCGGATGACCCCGTTGCAGGGCGCGATGATCGCCGGGGCGGTCGCCAACGGCGGCAGCCAGATGCGGCCGTACCTGGTCCGGCAGCTCCTCGCCCCGGACCGGACCACCAGCTACTACACCGCGAAGGCACGGGAGCTGCGCCAGCCCGTCGAGCCGCAGGTCGCCTCCGACCTGCGCGACATGATGGTCAGCGTGGTGCAGAAGGGCACCGGCCAGAAGGCGGCGATCAGCGGTTACACGGTTGGCGGCAAGACCGGTACGGCGCAGTCGGCGCCGGACCGCCCCGACCACGGCTGGTTCATCGGCTTCGCCCTGGACAAGAACGGCAACCCGGTCTCGGCCGTGTGTGTCGTACTGGAGCAGGCCGGCAGCGGTGGCAGCGCAGAGGCGGCCCGGATCGGTGGCCAGATCATGCGGGCCGCCATCGCCGACCCGGGGGGCCGCTGACATGCTCAGCCCCGGCGTCCAGCTCGGCAACCGCTACCGCCTCGACGAGCGGATCGCAAGCGGCGGCATGGGCGACGTCTGGCGCGGCACCGACCAGGTGCTCGGCCGGACGGTCGCGGTGAAGAGCTTGCTCCCGGCGTTGCTCGACGACCCGGACTTCGCCGAGCGGTTCCGGGGCGAGGCCCGGACGATGGCCACGATCAACCACCCCGGAGTCGTCGACGTCTACGACTTCGGCAACGATCAGCAGATCGCGTTCCTGGTCATGGAGTACGTCGAGGGCGACGCCCTGTCCTCCACGCTCAGCCGGGTCGGCCGGCTCACCCCGGCCCGCACCATGGCGCTCGTCGCGCAGGCCGCGGACGCCCTGCACGCCGCGCACGAGAAGGGCATCGTGCACCGCGACGTGAAGCCGGGCAACCTGCTGGTCCGGCCGAACGGCACGCTCGTGCTGACCGACTTCGGCATCGCCCGCTCGGACATCGTCGGCCAGCTCACCGCCGCCGGCTCGGTGCTCGGCACCGCCTCGTACATCTCGCCGGAGCAGGCCACCGGGCAGGTGGCCACCCCGGCGTCCGACGTGTACGCGCTCGGCGTGGTCGCCTACCAGTGCCTCGCCGGCCGGCGACCGTTCGAGGGGGACAACCCGCTCGACATCGCCATGCGGCACGTCCGGGAGACGCCCCGCCCACTGCCCAACGACATCCCGCCGCAGGTCCGGGCGGTCGTCGAGCGGGCGTTGGCCAAGGACCCGGCCGCCCGCTGGCCGAGTGCCGCCGCCCTCGCCTCGGTCGCCCGGCAGCTCAAGGCCGCGCTGTCCCAGCAGGCCCGGTCCGGTGGTCACTCCGCGCCGATCTCCGGGGCGCCGTCCTCGCCCGCCGCCCCCGGGCGGGCGCAGGTGCCGCAGGCGCAGCAGTTCCGCCCGCCGGGCGCGCCACACCGGCAGCCGTCCGTCGGGCAGCGACCGACCGCGGTCACGCCGGCCCAACAACCCCGTCCGACCGCGGTCGCGCCGGCCGTACCGCACGCCCGGCCGCCGGTCGCCCAGGCCGGCTATCCGCGCGGCGCCGCGGCGGTGCCGCCGGCACAGACCCGGCAGGAACACCCTCCGGCGTACGCCCGGCCGGCCGGTGCGGCGTCCGAGCCCAGCCGGTCCCGACCCGGGATGGTGCTCGTCGCCATCCTGCTGGCCTTACTGGTCCTGCTCTGCTCCGGCGTGATTTCCTACAAACTGCGGAAGGCGTCGCAGACGGGTACGTCCGGGGCGACGACTTCACAAACCGTGACGTCCGGCGCGCTGCGGCTCGACGGACGCGACGATGCGACCCGGACGTCGTACCGTCGTGAGGTACGACTCCGGCCGGGTGACGGCGGGACGACGACGAGCGAAGGACGACAGACGCGATGACAGCGCAGGCCCGCCTGCTCGGTGGCAGGTACCAGGTCGGCGAGCTGCTCGGCTACGGCGGCATGGCCGAGGTGCATCGCGGTCGCGACCTCCGGCTCGGTCGGGACGTCGCGATCAAGATGCTCCGTACCGACCTCGCCCGGGACGCGACGTTCCAGATGCGCTTCCGCCGGGAGGCGCAGAACGCGGCGTCGCTCAACCACCCGGCGATCGTGGCGGTCTACGACACCGGCGAGGAGACCGCCCCGACCGGCGAGACGTTGCCCTTCATCGTCATGGAGTTCGTCAACGGACGGACGTTGAAGGAGGTCCTCGGCGTCGAGGGCCGGTTGCAGCCCCGCCGTGCGCTGGAGATCTGCGCCGACATGTGCGCGGCCTTGGAGTTCAGCCACCGGCACGGGATCATCCACCGGGACATCAAGCCGGGCAACGTCATGCTCACCCAGACCGGCCAGGTCAAGGTGATGGACTTCGGTATCGCCCGGGCACTGGCCAGCGGCGCGACCACCATGACGCAGACCAGCGCGGTCATCGGCACGGCTCAGTACCTGTCGCCGGAGCAGGCGCGCGGTGAGGCCGTGGACGCCCGCTCCGACGTGTACGCGGCCGGCTGCGTCCTCTTCGAGCTGGTCTGTGGTCACCCGCCGTTCGTGGGTGACAGCCCGGTCAGCGTCGCGTACCAGCACGTCCGGGAGACTCCGCCGACCCCGAGCGACATCAACCCGGACGTCACTCCGGCGGTCGACGCGATCGTGCTCAAGGCGCTGTCGAAGAACCCGCTGAACCGCTACCAGAGTGCCGGTGAGATGCGCGCCGACCTGCTGCGTGCCGCCGCCGGGCGACCGGTGCTGGCCACTCCGGTGCTGCGCGAGGCGGAGACGGTGGCGATGGCCCCGGCCGGCGGCGGTGCCGCCGGCTACCCGCCGGCCGCCACCGGGCAGCAGACCCGGCAGATCCCGGCCCGGGTCGGCGACCCGCGTCAGCGTAAGGCGTCCTCCTGGCTGATCGCCCTGTTCAGCGCGGTCGGCGTGCTGGCGGTGATCGCCCTGGTCGCCGCGCTGCTGTGGAGTCAGCAGCAGGACAAGGACCTGAAGGCGGTGCCGACGCTCGCCGGCAAGACACGCGACGTGGCGGTCACCGAGATCCGCAACGCGGGCTTCAACCCGGTGGTCGGCGATCCTGTCCTGGCAAACGACTGCACGAAGGGCACCGTCGCCAAGCAGGACCCGGCGGCGGGCGCCCGGCTGAAGCAGGCGAGCACGGTGACCGTCCAGATCTGCGACGGCAAACCCGACGTCACGATTCCCCCGGGCCTGGTCAACTCGCAGTTCGAGAACGTGAAGCCCCAGCTCGAAAGGTTGGGCTTGGTCGTGGAGGAGAAGGCCGTCGACAATCCCGCGCAGAAGGGCATTGTCGTCAAGGTCAATCCGCCATCTGGGTCCACCGTCGCCCAGGACACCAAGGTGACCGTCGAGGTCTCACGCGGCAATGTGAGCAAGGTGCCGAACGTCGTCAACTCCACGAAGGACGACGCCGCCGCCGAGCTCCGCGCGGCGGGTTACGTGGTCAGCTTCCGCGAAGGCGACGAGGTGCCGGCCGCCGAGGCCGGCCGGGTTCAGAAGCAGAACCCGAAGGGCGGCACCGAGCTGGCCCAGGGCAAGACGGTGACCATCGAGGTCGGCATCCCGGAGCCGGTCGAGGAGACGCCCACGCCCCCGGGGTCGCCGACGCCGACGCCGAGCGGCACGCCGACGCCGCCCGGCGGCGGTGGCGGCACGGGCCAGCCGATCTTCCCGCCGTTCCGGGTGGACGGGGAGTAGCCGTCCGCATCCGGGTGCGGGGCCTGCGGGCACCCGTCGACGACCGCCCACCGGCGGCGGGTCGCTGGCGACGGCGGCTGCGACGCGTGGCGGTCCTGGGCGTGGTCGTGGTGGCGCTGAGCAGCGTCCCGTGGCTCTGGACAATGCTCGGCGCGCGCGGGCACACCCACGACGAGGCGGGGGCGCCCGCCGCCGACGTCGTGATCGTCCTCGGCACGGCGGCGGCAGCGGACGGACGGCAACCGGGTGACCGGCTCGCCGGACGTCTGGAGACCGCCGCCGAGCTGGTGCGTACCGGTCGGGCGCGGGCGGTGTTGGTGTCCGGGGACGGGGGCGGCACCTCCGGCGACGAGCCGACGGTGATGACCGCGTACCTGACCGAGCGGCTCGGCGTCGACCCGGCACGGGTGGTGGCGGACCCGTTCGGCCTGGACACGTACGACAGCTGCGTCCGCGCCCGGGACGTGTACGGCGTCGAGCGCGCGCTGATCGTGACGCAGTCCTACCACCTGTCCCGGGCGGTGACGCTCTGCCGGCACCTCGGCCTCGACGTCGACGGGGTGGCCGCCCGCTGCGACGGGTGTGGTTCCGTGCTGCTCGCCGGTAAGGCGGTCCGGGACTACCTGGCCAGCGGCAAGGCGGCCTGGGACGCGTTCCGGGAGCGGCCACCCGCCGTCCGGTCACCCGCGAGCCCGGCCGTGCGGGACGCCCTCCGGAGCTGACCGGGTCAGGTGGTGGCGAAGGCGGCGAGCCGCCGGGCGTCCACCTCGGCGGCCAGCGCCGGCGCGCGCTCCAGCGCCTCGGTGTGACCGCAGCTCGCGAGCCAGTTGGCGAGCATCAGGTGGCCGCCCTCGGTGAGCACCGACTCCGGGTGGAACTGCACACCCTCGATGGGCAGCGTCCGGTGCCGCATCGCCATCACCACTCCGGACCCGGTCCAGCCGGTGACCTCCAGCTCGTCCGGCAGCGTCTCGGGCAGGACGGCCAGCGAGTGGTAGCGGGTGGCGGTGAACGGGTCGGGCAGGCCGGCGAGTACGCCGACGGAGTGGTGGCGTACCTCGGAGGTCTTGCCGTGCAGCAGTTCGGGGGCCCGGGTGACGGTCGCTCCGAAGGCCTCTCCGATGGCCTGGTGACCGAGGCAGACGCCGAAGATCGGCAGCTTGCCCGCGTACTCCCGGATGACGTCCAGGCAGATGCCGGCGCGGTCCGGACTGCCCGGACCGGGTGAGAGCAGGACGCCCGCCGCGCCCAGCCGGCCGACGTCGGCGACGTCGATCTCGTCGTTGCGGCGCACGTCGCAGTCCACGCCGAGCTGGCCCAGGTACTGCACGAGGTTGAAGACGAACGAGTCGTAGTTGTCGATCACCAGGACGCGCATCGTCACCTGCTCGAAGGGGTCGGCTCGGGGTTGTTCCGTTCCGTGTCGTACGGCAGGTCGTGCTCGTCGTCGGTCGGCGTGTCGCCGGTCACCGCATCGCCGTCGCTCGGCTCGCCGGGAACGCCGGAGTCCTGGGTGACCTGGACGTCGTCGAAGGGCAGCAGGGGCTCGGCCCACGGGAAGGCCACATACCAGAGCAGGGCCACCGTGGCGGTCGCGAGCAGCACCGAACCGACGAGCTTGCCGGCCAGCCCGAACGGGAGCTTGCGCCAGATGAACGCGTACACCGGGTCAGCCTCCCAGCTCGGTCGGGCGACCCGCCGACTTGGGCTGGGTCCGGTCCAACTCCGCGTGGATGATCAGGCGCTGGTAGTTGTCCCACTTGGGGTTGCAGGTGGTCAGGGTGAGCATCCGCTTGGTCGGCTTCTTGTTCGGCTCGCCGGGCACGGGCGCCACCACCTCGACCTGCGTCGGCTTGACGATGCGGGTCTGTGCCACCCGGTAGACGTACCAGTCGGTCTTGCTCTCGACCACGATCGCGTCGCCGTCGTGCAACTCGTCCAGCCGCCAGAAGGTGGCCCGGTTCCGGTGGCCGGCGACGGAGAAGTTGCCGACCTGGCCGGGCAGCGCGCTGGTCGGGTAGTGGCCCGGCGCGTAGCGGATGTCGTCCTGGGTGACGCCCTCGACC
Source organism: Micromonospora sp. NPDC049662 (assembly GCF_040675055.1). NCBI lineage: Bacteria > Bacillati > Actinomycetota > Actinomycetes > Micromonosporales > Micromonosporaceae > Micromonospora > Micromonospora sp. NPDC049662. The sequence goes on along the minus strand of NZ_JBFAOC010000004.1, from coordinate 79,548 downwards.
ACCACCCAGTTCTTGTCGAGCTTGGGGATGTAGAGGCCGGCGATCGGCTTGCCCCGCACCGGCGGGGACGGCTTGGCGCTCGGGGCCTTCGACGGGACGACCGTCGGGTCGTCGGTCGGGCCCCACTCTCGTGCGAGTTGGCTGCTGAGGTCGTTCTGGTGGGCGTCCACGACGGCGGACTTGCCCCACACCTCGTAGCCGGCGAAGAGGAGCACCACCAGGCCGAAGGTGATCAGGACTTCGCCGGTGGCCCGGATGCCGGTCCGGAGCCGGGAGGCGATGGACGGACGGGTCAGCTCCGAGTAGACGCTCTTGTAGCCCTCGCCGGTCTGGTGCGGCCGGAGTTGGACGACCCGCTCCCCCCGACGCGGCCGCGGCGGCTCGGCGGCGCTGTCGCCCTCGCCGGCCGACCCCTCCGGAGCCGGCGTACGGGGAACGGCACCCATCAGCGCCGTCGTGTCGATGGACGGGGGCCGGGGTGTCGGCCTGGCGGTCACGGTGGGGATGAGCGTGGTGGCGTTCGGGTCGGCGGTGCCGCCGGGGGCGGCCGGGGAAACCGGGGCGCCCGAGGCGCTTGCCGTACGCGTGGACCCGGGGGTGACCTTCGGAATGAACGCGGTCGGCGCATTGCCGCCTGCTGAAGGGACACCGGGGGGCGGGGAGGCGCTCGGTGGCGTGGGCGTGTTCGGGGGTGTGGAGACAGCCGGGGCGTTACCGGGCGCGGTCGGCGCGTGTGTGGGGTCGGTGCCCGGGGCTGTCGGCCGGACCGGCCCCGGTGGGGCCGCTGCGCTCGGTCGGCTGGGAGTGGCGACGAGGGGAGGCCCGGACTCGGCGCGCGGCGCCGCGTTACCCGGCCAGCGCGGCGGCGCGGTCGGCGTCGGGCGGTCGGGGCTGCCCTGCGGGTCAGGCCGTCCGGCGCTCGGTGCCTCGAAGGCGGCGGGCGGGCCCGTCGGCCGTGACCGGCTGGGCAGCACGGGATCGGGCCAGTTGCCGGTCGGCGTCCGCCCCGGAGTCGGGTCGGGCCGGGACGGCGACGACTCGGGTCGACCTCCGGTGGACTCGGCCTGGCCCGGGGAGGATTCCACCGGGCCCGCAGGCGGCTCGGCGCGACCCGGCTCGGGCCGGTTGACCTTCGGCAGGAAGGCCGTCGGCTCGTCGGCCTGGTCCCGGTGTCGGCCGTCGCGGCGCTCGTCGGGGCCGCTCACTTGGGCACCGTCGCCGAGCGCAGGGCGGTCGAGTCCTCGAAGGCCGGGACGGTCACGGTGGAGACGGACTCCTTGTAGCCGAGTTGGTAGTCGTCGACTGCGTCCTTGAACAACCGGACTCCCTCAGAGCTGGCGAGGGCCTGCTGGAGGGCAGCGGGATCGCCGATTGCTACGATCTTGAACGGTGGGGAGTACACCCGACCATGAAGCAGCAGGGTGTTACCGACGCAGCGTACCGCGCTGGTTGCGAGCACGCGGACGTTCATGATTGACATGGCCTCCGCACCACCCGCCCAGAGCGCGTTGACCACCGCCTGCACGTCGCCCTGGTGCACGACCAGGTCGTCGTTGGTGGCGTCGGAGTGGGCCTCGTCGTTGTGCTGGGGCGCGTCGTTCAGCTCGACCGTGACGGCCGTGCCCGTGACGGGAGTGAACCCGGCCGCCGCGAGGCTGCGTTGGGCTCGGTTCTGCTGGGCCTTGATCGGGGCGTCCGAGTCGGCCAGCGTGTTGGTGCGTTGCTCGACCTCGCCGCGCAGGGTGGCGGCGCGGCGCTCGCTCGCCGTGACCTGCTGCTGCCGCTCCTCGATGAGCTGGTTGAGCTGGGGCCGCCGGTCCTCCCGGAGGGCGGTGCCGCCGGCGGTGGTCGCGGTGGTGGTGAAGAGCAGTCCCGCCGCGGCGGCGATCAGGGGCACCCCGATCGACCAGCCCGGTCGCCGTTGGCGTGGCCGCCGGGGCAGCAGCCCGGCGACGGCCCGTCGGAGGACCTTCTGCCAGGAGGCGGCGCCGGATGTGTACTCCACCGAGCGTTCCTTCCGAGTGTCGGGGATCGGTTCGTGACGACTGGGCCGCGATACGAACAGTCCCGCCCTTTTCGGTCACTCCATGTACCTGCCTGACCCCATTCGTGGTCCAGGCGGCCGTTCGGGACTACGCTAGCTGTCGAACATTATTGGCCATGAACCGTCGCCTCCGCGTCCGGTTGTCAGGCCGGACGAGGTTGTCACCCCCTCTGGAGAGCGCCGTGCCCAAGTCTCAGGTCCGCAAGAAGAAGGTGTACACCCCGCCGACGGACGTCCGTCCGACGACGACGGCGGCGTCGCGCAAGCCTAGCCCGGTGTGGCTGCCGATCACCGCGGTCGCTCTGATCGTCGCGGGCATCGGCTGGCTTGTCGTCTACTACCTCTCCGAGCAGGAGTACCCGGTCGCCTCGTGGCAGTACTGGAACCTGGCGGTCGGCTTCGGCGCGATGGTCGCGTCGCTGGTGCTGCTCTCCCGCTGGCGCTGAGCCCGGTCGGGCCGCCGCCGCACCGCGCGATCCACCACCGGACCGCAGGATCTCCGTCACCCGCCATCCCCCTGCCCGGCACGACCGGGCCGGGCACCCTATGGTGTCCGCAGGCGGCGTGGCCTACTGCGAGATGACTCACGTTACTGCTGGGTAACCTTGCGCGTAGGCTGCACTGCATGACCGAGCGGAGCGAGGTCATCGACCGGTCCGGTCGCAGGTGCGGCGGCGGCGCGACGCTGTCCTACGCCTGTCCCGGCCCCGGTTGCTGAACCGCTCGACGAGCAGCAGACCGGGGAGGCCAACTCGATGGGCAGCGTCCAGATCGTCACCACGATCCTCGCGGCTGGCATCACCGCCGTGGCGGTGTGGCTGGCGGTGCGCGCGGTCATGAAGATGACGGCCGTGATCCGGCTGGGGCAACCCGCTCCGGAGCGGTTCGCCGACAAGGGCGCCCGCACCAGGAAGATGCTGGTGGAGACCGCCGGCCACACCCGGATGCTCAAGTGGGGTGTGGTGGGCGCCGCCCACTGGTTCGTGATGGTCGGCTTCATCGTGCTGTCGCTGCTGGTGCTCGAGGCGTACTTCGAGGTCGTCACGCCGACCGGTGGCCTGCCGATCGTCGGGCACTGGACCGTCTTCGGGCTGGCTACCGAGATCATCACCGTGCTGGGGTTGGTCGGCATCCTGGTGCTGATGGCGATCCGGCTGCGAAACCGGCCGAACCGGCCCGGCGGTCGCTCCCGCTTCACCGGCTCGACCATGTGGCAGGGCTACTTCGTCGAGTGGGTCGTGCTGCTGGTCCTGATCTTCGGCCTGGTGATCCGGGGCTTCAAGGTCGCCACCGACCACTTCGAGTACCCGGTCTGGGCGACCCCGGTCAGCCACGCGGTCGGCGCGATCCTCCCGGACTGGTCGGACGGGGCGAGCGTCGCCGCGCTCATCAAGATCGTCATCTCGATGACCTGGCTGATCGTCATCTCGCTGAACGTCACCATGGGCGTCGCCTGGCACCGCTTCCTGGCGTTCCCCAACATCTTCTTCAAGCGCGACCCGGAGAAGCCGGCCGGCTCCGGGCTGGGTCCGCTGCGTCCGATGACCAGTCAGGGCAAGCCGCTCGACTTCGAGGAGGCCGACCCGGAGAAGGACCAGTTCGGCGTCGCCCAGGTCGAGCAGTTCACCTGGAAGGGCCTGCTGGACTTCAGCACCTGCACGGAGTGCGGCCGCTGTCAGTCGCAGTGCCCCGCCTGGAACACCGGCAAGCCGCTGTCGCCGAAGCTGCTCGTGCTCAGCCTGCGCGACCACGCGTACGCGAAGGCGCCCTACCTGCTGGCCGGCGGCGGCAAGGACCTCACCGGCGAGGAGAAGGCCACCCAGGCGCAGCTCGCGCACCTGGACGTGCTGTCGCTCGCCGAGGGTGACAAGCCGCTGATCGGCACGGCCGAGGAGGGTGGGGTCATCGACCCGGACGTCCTCTGGTCCTGCACCACCTGTGGCGCCTGCGTCGAGCAGTGCCCGGTGGACATCGAGCACGTGGACCACATCGTCGACATGCGGCGCTACCAGGTGCTCATCGAGTCGAGCTTCCCCTCCGAGGCCGGCGTGATGCTGCGCAACCTGGAGAACAAGGGCAACCCGTGGGGTGCGCCGCAGAACACCCGCGAAGACTGGACCAAGGGCCTCGACTTCGAGGTGCCCCGGGTCGGCGAGGTGGACGACTTCGAGTACCTCTTCTGGGTCGGCTGCGCCGGCGCGTTCGAGGACCGGGCCAAGAAGACCACCCGCGCGGTCGCCACCCTGCTCAACGAGGCCGGCGTGAGCTTCGCGATCCTCGGCGAGGGCGAGACGTGCTCCGGCGACCCGGCCCGCCGGATCGGCAACGAGTTCGTCTTCCAGATGCTCGCCCAGCAGAACGTCGAGACGCTGAACGAGGCGTTCGAGGGCCGCGAGAAGACCAAGCGCAAGATCGTCGCCACCTGCCCGCACTGCTTCAACACGCTCGGCAACGAGTACGGCCAGCTCGGCGGCGAGTTCGAGGTGGTCCACCACACCCAACTGCTGGCCCACCTGGTCTCCACCGGCAAGCTGACCCCCGTACAGCCCGTCGACGGCGGTGTCACCTACCACGACCCCTGCTACCTGGGCCGGCACAACCGGGTCTTCGCCGCCCCGCGTGAGGTGCTGGGCGACTCGATCCAGGGCGAGCTGACCGAGATGCCGCGCAACAGCGAGCGCTCCTTCTGCTGCGGCGCCGGCGGCGCCCGGATGTGGATGGAAGAGAAGATCGGCAAGCGGATCAACGTGGACCGGGTCGAGGAGGCCATGGCCACCGGGGCGAAGACGGTAGCCGTCGGTTGCCCGTTCTGCTCGACCATGCTCAACGACGGCGTCAACGGCAAGGGTGCCGGCGAGCAGGTCGAGGTCATCGACGTGGCGAGCGTCCTGCTGCGCTCGGTCAAGCCCGAGCAGCCGCGCGGCGGCGACAAGGAGTCGACGCCGGTCGCCGGCTGAGGCGTACCCCTCGGTTCCGAACATCGGTGGCGGCGGCCCGCAGGGGCCGTCGCCGCCGTGCAAGAATCTCGCCGAGGTGAGGGGACATCGACGGCCTGCTCTTGATGACGCTGCTGCCGCTGGTCGGGTTCGTTGCGCTGACCGCCGGCAACGCGTTCTTCGTCGCGGCCGAGTTCGCCCTGGTCACGGTCGACCGCGCGGAGATCGACCGGCGGGCCGCCGCCGGCGACGAGGCCGCCCGGACGGTACGCACCGCGCTGCGCGAGCTGTCCTTCCAGCTCTCCGGGGCGCAGCTCGGGATCACCATCACCGCCCTGCTCACCGGCTACCTGGCCGAACCGGCGCTGGCCCGGATCTTCACCCCGCTGCTGCGTCCCGTGGCCGGGGAGAGCACCGAGCGCTTCACCCCGTTCCTGGCGCTGGCCCTGGCGACGCTCCTGTCCATGCTCTTCGGTGAGCTGGTGCCCAAGAACGCGGCGCTGGCCCGGCCGATGCCCGCCGCGCTGGCCACCGCCGGGCCGATGCACACCTTCTCCCGGACGTTCGGCTGGTTGATCCGGGGCTTGAACGGTTCGGCGAACCGGCTGGTCCGTGCGCTCGGCGTGGAGCCGCAGGAGGAGTTGGCCAGCGCCCGCTCGCCGGAGGAACTCGGGCTGCTGGCCGCCATCTCGGCCCGCGCGGGCGCGCTGCCGCCGGACACGGCGATGCTGCTGCGGCGCACCATCCGGTTCGGCGACAAGCGGGCGGCCGAGGCGATGACCCCGCGGGTCGACGTGGTCGCGCTACGGGCCACCGCGACGGTGGCCGAGCTGCTGGAGGAGTCCCGGCGGACGGGACGGACCCGCTTCCCCGTGTACGAGGAGACCCTCGACCTCGTCACCGGCGTGGCGGGCGTGCCGGACGCGCTGGGCGTGCCGCTGGCCGCGCGGGCGTCGACGGTGGTGGCAGCGGTGGCCCGTGAGCCGGTGTACGTGCCGGAGAGCCTGGACCTGGACGGCGTGCTGGCGGCGTTGAAGGCGGCCGGGGCCGACCTGGCGATCGTCGTCGACGAGTACGGCGGCACCGATGGCGTGGTGACGATCGAGGACCTGGTCGAGGAGTTGGTGGGCGAGATCGCCGACGAGTTCGACCCGGCCAGCGTGGACGATGTCGAGCCGTTCGAGCTGACCGTTCCGGGCGGCGAGCGCACGGTGCTGGTCGACGGGGTGCTGCGCTCCGACGAGTTGGTCGAGCAGACAGGCTTCCGGCTGCCCGAGGGGCCGTACGAGACGCTGGCCGGGTTCCTGCTGGCACGGCTCGGGCACATTCCGCTGCCCGGCGAGACGGTCGACGCCGACGGCTGGGAGTTCACCGTGGTGGAGGTGGAGCGGCACCGGATCGAGCAGGTCCGCGTGCTGCGACCGGCGGAGCCGGACGCCGATGACTGAGCTGCTGGTGGCCGTGCTGCTCCTGCTCGGCAACGGCTTCTTCGTGGGTAGCGAGTTCGCGCTGATCGCGTCCCGTCGGACGGTGATCGAGCCGTTGGCAGCCGGTTCGAAGCGGGCCCGCTGGGCGTTGTCGGCGATGAACCAGATCCCGCTGATGATCGCCGGCGCGCAGCTCGGCATCACGGTCTGTTCGCTGGGCCTCGGCGCGATCGCCGAGCCGGCGTTGGCCCATCTGCTCGAGTCGCCGTTCCACGCCGTCGGTCTGCCCGAGCGCGCGGTGCATCCGGTGGCGTTCGTGCTCGCGCTCGGTGTCGTCGTCTTCCTGCACACGGTGGTCGGCGAGATGGTGCCCAAGAACATCACGCTGGCCGGTCCGGAGGTCTCCGCGCTCTGGCTGGGCCCGGCCATGCTGGCGTTCTGCGTGGCCACCAAGCCGCTGCTGCTGGCGATGAAGTGGGCGGCCCGCCGGGTGCTGGCCCTCTGGCGGATCGAGGCGACGGAGGCCGTGAAGACGGTGTTCACGGCCGAGGAGTTGGCGGGCCTGGTGTCGCAGGCGCGTACGGAGGGGCTGCTCGACGCCGAGGAGCACGCCCGCATCACCGGCGCGCTGGCCCTGCACACCCGTACCGCGGCGGACGCCCTGCAACCGTGGTCGACGGTGACGACGGTCGCCGAGGACGTCTCACCGGCGTCGCTGGAGGTGCTGGCGACCCGTACCGGCCGGTCCCGGTTTCCGGTGGTGCAGCGGTCCACCCGGCGGGTGCTGGGCTTCGTGCACGTCAAGGACGTGCTCGGGTACGCCGGGCAGGGCCGCCGCGCCCCCGTGCCGGAGGCGGTGTACCGGCCGTTGGCGGTGGTCCCGCCGGACCGTACGCTCGCCGATCTGCTGCTGGCCATGCGCAGGGAACGGCGGCACATGGTGCTGGTCAGTGACGGGCGCCGACCTCTCGGTGTGGTGACGCTCGATGATGTATTGACCGCAATCGTTGGTTAATTGACCAACACCCTTGGTGTGCAAGTGGTTGCGCGACAGTGACGGTGACTCGGCTCGCCTTGAATTCGGTCCGGCGCTTCCCTAATGTGGTGCACCGACCGCTGTGGGTCGTCTGCCTCGGCCCTTCCCTCACGCGAGGCGCCCGGCGGTCGGTTGCAAAGGAGTCGGTGCCGGTGGCAACCATGCCCCCTCATCGTCACGCACCAGGGTCGCCCGTTCGACCGCGTGGTCTGCGCCGGGTCGCACGTCGCCTGATCGTGCTGGTCGCCGCCGCCGCGGTCGGTGCCGGCATGATCGCCGTGCCGGCGCAGGCCGAGCCGACGGTCGACGAGATCGAGGCGCAGATCGACAAGAAGTGGGAGGAGTTGGAGCCCACGATCGAGAAGTACAACAAGGTGCGGGCGCAACTCGCCGTCAACCGCAAGAAGTCGTCCGAGCTTCAGAAGAAGATCGAGCCGCTGGCCCTGCAGAGCGAGCTGGCACTCAACCGGGTCGGCGACCTCGCTTCCCGTTACTACATGTCGGGCCCCTCGCAGGAGATCGGCGCGCTGCTGGTCAGCGCCAAGCCGGACACGCTCACCGAGCAGCTCACCCTCCTCGACCGGCTCGCCTCCCAGGAGCGCAAGCAGGTTGAGGGTGTGCTCGCCGTCCGGGCCAAGTACGACGGCGAGAAGCAGAAGCTGGACGCGCTGATCGCCACCCAGACCAAGCAGCAGAGCGAGCTGGCGGCCAAGAAGAAGCAGATCGACGCCGAGATCAAGAAGCTCGAAGCGTCGATGCCCAAGACCACGGTCAAGACCGCCGGCTGCCCGACCATCAACGGCGTGGTCTCTGTGGCGGCGCAGAAGGCGATCAAGACCGCCTGCCAGCAGGTCGGCGACCCGTACGTCTGGGGCGCCACCGGCCCGAACTCGTTCGACTGCTCGGGCCTGACCCAGTACGCCTACAAGTCGGCCGGGATCTACCTCACCCACCACACGGGTGATCAGTGGAACGAGGGCAAGGCCGTCTCGCGCGCCGACGCCCGTGCCGGTGACCTGGTCTTCTTCTACTCGGGCCTGAGTCATGTCGGGCTGTATCTGGGCAACAACCAGATGGTGCACGCGCCACGCGCCGGTAAACCGGTGCAGGTGTCCAGCATCAACACCATGCCGGTCGCCGGGTTCCGCCGACCTGGCTGATCCCCAGCACGCACGACGACGGCCCCCGGTCACCTCGACCGGGGGCCGTCGTGGTTCCTCAGCGGGGTGCGCCCACCGGGGACGGCAGCAACTGCACGTCGGCGAGGTCGACGTACATGACGCGGTGGCCGAACTGGATCTGCGCGTACCGGTTCTGGCCCCGGATCACCGTCCAGTCGCCGGGCGAGGAGCCGTCGAACGTGCTGGCCCGGTAGTACTCGCCGGGCAGCACCGCGCCGACGGCGTACCGCTGGCCGGCGGCGAGGGTGTACTGCAACGGTGAGATCGCCTGGTACGGCACGCCGGCCGGGTAGGCCGCCTGCTCCGGGTACGCCCGCCCGTAGACGGGGACCGTGGCCCGGCCGGGCTTCGGGGTGACCACCATGCCGACCGTCCAGGTGGCCGTCGGCGCGGACGCGGGGTTGTGGAACCACGCCCGCTGCCCGAGGTACCAGATGGCCGTCCAGTCGCCCTGTCGACCGGCCAGCGCGTACGTCTGGCCGGCGGACGCGCGGGCACCGTGGTCCGACACGTCCATCGTGTTCGGGGTGCCGTCGGGGCGCAGCGCGATGTCGTTGACCAGTGGCGCGTCCGGAGCCGGCGCGGTGCGTAGCACCACCGACGAGGAGCCGCGGGGCGCGCACGGCGTCCCGGGGGTGACGCATCCGGTGAACGCCGGCTGGTTTGTCGCGTAGTCGGGGTCGATCCGGACCAGCCCGGTGGCCGGGCTGCCGGTGTCCAGCCGTGGGGCGTGCAGCAGGTCGAAGTAGTGCGTCCAGTCCCAGTACGGCCCGGGGTCCCAGTGCATCCCGCGGACCGTCGCCGCCGTGGTGCCGGGCACGTTGTCGTGGCCGATGATGTGCTGGCGGTCCAGCGGGATGCCCAGCCGCAGCGCGAGGTGCCGCACCAGCTTCGCCGACGTGCGGTACATCGCCTCCGTGTACCAGGTGCCCTGCGCGGCGAAGCCCTCGTGTTCCAGCCCGATCGACTTGGCGTTGACGTACCAGTTGCCGGCGTGCCAGGCGACGTCCTTGGTGCGGACGTGCTGGGCGATGTGCCCGTCCACCGAGCGCAGCGAGTAGTGCCAGCTCACGTAGGTTGGGTCCTGGACGAGTTGCAGGGTGGTCGCCCAACTCGCCTCGGTGTCGTGGATGACGATGTACTCGATCTTCTGCCGGGCGGGCCGGTCGGACAGGTCGTGGTTGCCGTAGTCGCCGTCGCCGAACGCCGCGTAGGGTGCCGGGATCCACTCACAGGACACGGTGCTCGGGCACTCCAACCCGTCCGGGCGGGCGAGTCGCCGCAGCCCCAGTCGGTCCAGCCAGGACCGCTCGGGTCGTACCGCCCGGGCCGGCAGCGTGACCCGCTGGCCGTCGTCGGTCACCCGCGTCTCGCCCGCGCCGATCGTGGTGAAGACCTCGTCGGCGAAGGCCGCCGCGGCATCGGCGCTGTCCGCGCCGGCATAGCGGGCCACCGCGCCGTACCAGGTGCCCGGGTCGGTGCCGACTCCGACCGGGGCGCCGACCTCCCGTTGGTACGCGGCCAGCAGCGCCGCCCCACCCCGGAGGTTCGTCGTCGGGTCGGTGCGCAGCGCCTCGGCGGTGGCGCCGGTGAGCGCGGCGGCGGCGTCCACGGTCTGCAGCGCGGCGCTGGGCGGCGCGTTGCCGGGGGCGGGCGCCGGTGCGAGAGGACGACGGGACTCGTCGCCGCGCGGATCCTCTCCCGGGGCGTCGTGGTGACCGCCCCGGGGCAGGGCGGTCACGTGCCGGGCGTCGGTCAGGTGCATCGGGCCGTAGCCGCCGCTGGTGCTCGGCGTGCCGGCATTGCTGTCCCAGCGGGACTCCAGGTAGGAGACGCCGAGTAGTACGTCGATGGGTACGCCGTACTCGGTCGCCGCGGCGGCGTACTGCTGCTGGCGGTCGGCGGCGGGGGCCGCGGTGGCCGGGCCGGCGGACAGCGGCACGGCCGCCGTGGCGGTGACGAGCGCGACGGCGAGCAGGGTCGGACGTTTCATCGAACCCCCTACATGTGAACTGGTGTCGGTGCCGTCACCTTCGTCCTGCTCGGGAGCCCGCGTCAATACCTTTCCATGTTTCGAAACGTACGGAAGGAAATCTTCACGTCCGCTCGATGGCCCGCCGCAATCGGTACGGAGTGTCACGGCCGCACGGGTTGCGGATCGGTAACGGCCGTCTCTACTCTGGTCATTCGTCGGCCCGGTAGCAGGTCTGCCCACCCCGGGCGGTAACGGACCGACACCGCCGAGTCGCTCGCGAGCGAGCCGGGGACCCAGGTTCCTCGGGGTGAATCCGCAGTTCCTGCGGTAGGGCGCCCACTTCCCGCCCGAACCCGTCAGCTAACCCGGTAGGCGGTCAGGAAGAAGGAGTACGGAACCCGGTGGCCCTCCAAGCCCCGCGGCCGTCGTCCGGACGGTCGGCCTCGGCCGACCCGACGTCGATCGTGCCGCGTCCACGCTGGTCCCGCTTCACCACCGCCCTCGCCGCCCTGGTCGGCGTCGCCGTCGTCCTGACCGGTAGCGCCACGGTGGCCCACGCCGACCCGTCCGTCGCCGAGATCGAACGGCAGATCGACGACGACTGGAACAAGCTCGAACCGATCATCGAGCGGCACAACGCCACCCGAGCCGACCTGGCCCTCAAGCGCAAGCAGGCCGACACGCTCGCCGCCCGCATCGCGCCGCTGGAGCGCCAGGTCGACGCCGCGATGGACAAGGTCAGCGCGCTGGCCGTCCGCGCGTACATGGGTGAAAACCTGTCGACCGTCAACACGATGCTCGGCAGCCGGTCGCCCAGTGAGATGGTCGGTCAGCTCGAAATGCTCGACCGCTTCGCCCACAACCAGCAGGAGGACGTCCGCCAGGTCGCCGACCTGCGCAACGAGCTGGCCCGGCAGAAGGCGCCGCTGGACGAGATGGTGGTCCAGCTGACCCGCACCGAGGCCCAGTTGGCGGCGAAGAAGAAGCAGATCAACGAGGAGATCGACCGGCTACAGAAGCTGCGCCTCAAGGTGTACGGCAACGGCGGCGGCGGTTCGCTGCGTCCCGCGCCCTGCCCGGCCAGCTACCCGGGTGGCGGTGCCGGCATCGCGGTCAAGTTCGCCTGCGCCCAGATCGGCAAGCCGTACGTGTGGGGCGCCGAGGGTCCGAACTCGTACGACTGCTCCGGGCTGATGCTGGCCGCCTGGGCGAAGGCCGGTGTGTCGCTGCCGCACAACGCCGCCGCGCAGAGCCGGGTGACCAAGAACGTCAGCAAGGGCGACCTGCGCCCCGGTGACCTGGTCTTCTACTACAGCGACATCCACCACGTCGGCATGTACGTCGGCGACGGCTGGGTGGTGCACGCCTCCCAGGCCGGCGTGCCCGTCAAGATGAAGAAGGTCGACGACGGGCCCATCCACAGCTACGGCCGCCCCGGCTGAGATGTAAGGAAGGGCCCCCTTCTAACGCCTCAGGTATAGAAGGGGGCCCTTCCTTACATCGCAAGGGCGGATCAGCGCGTCGGCCAGGCACGCCAGTTCTGCCAGGAGCGACTGGGCGTCGGGCCTCGCTGACCCTGGTAACGCGAGCCGTAGACCACCGAGCCGTACGGGTGTTCGGCGGGCGACGAGAGTCGGAAGATGCAGAGCTGACCAATCTTCATGCCCGGCCAGAGGGTGATCGGCAGGTTCGCCACGTTGGACAGCTCCAGCGTGACGTGCCCGGAGAAGCCCGGGTCGATGAACCCGGCGGTTGAGTGGGTGAGCAGGCCGAGGCGGCCCAGCGAGCTCTTCCCCTCCAGTCGGCCGGCGAGCTGGTCGCCGAGCGAGATCACCTCCAGCGTCGAGGCGAGCACGAACTCTCCCGGGTGCAGCACGAACGGCTCGCCGTCGGGCACCTCGACCACCGAGGTCAGGTCGTCCTGCTGCATGGCCGGGTCGATGTGGGTGTAGAGATGGTTGTTGAAGACCCGGAACAGCCGGTCGAGTCGTACGTCGATGCTGGAGGGTTGGACCAGGGTGGGCTCGAACGGCTCCAGGCCCAGCGTGCCGGCCTTGATCTCGGAGACCAGGTCACGGTCGGAGAGCAGCATCGGACCACCATAGCGAGGTGGGCGGTGACCAGCGTGTCGAGGTCGCTCCTCGTACATTTGTTCGATAGAATGCTCGCATGGCTTCCTGGTCCGATTTCGCCGTCGACGAGCCCCGCCTCGCCGACGGCATCCGCGTTCTCCTGCAGCAGTACGGGCCGGGCTTCGGCTATCTGGCCACGGTCCGTGCCGACGGTGGGCCCCGGGTCCATCCGGTCTCCCCGGTCATCACCGACGAGGGTCTGTTCTGCTTCATCATCGACTCGCCGAAGCGCCGGGACCTCGAACGGGACGGCCGATACGCGCTGCATTCGTTCCCTCCGGAGGAGAGCGACGACGAGGCGTACGTGGCGGGTCACGCCTGGCCGGTCACCGATCCGGTCCGGGTGGCCCGGCTGGCGCAGAGCGCTCGGGCCGAGCCGCGGGCCGACTGGCGGCTGTTCGAGTTCACCGTCGACGTGGCGATGCTGACCCGTCGTGACCAGCACGGCCTGGGCATCGCCGTGGGGCGTCCGGCCGTCCAGGTCTGGCTCGATCCGCAGACCCCGCCCGCGGCGGCCGCGCCCGCGGCCGTACCGCAGACGCGCCCGACCCGCCGCAGCCGCGACGTCCAGTGCACGGCCGCCTGACCACGGCCCTGGGGGCAGATACGCCGGTGCCGGCTCCGTCGTGACGGAGCCGGCGACAGGAGTTCGCGTGTTGGGTGGGAGCGCGGGCAGCGTTACACGCG
>NZ_JBFAOC010000004.1:0-66120 GCF_040675055.1 Micromonospora sp. NPDC049662 | reverse complement strand
CACGGCGTCGAGCCCGCGGCGGTGGGGGCTGATGCGCTGGTGCTGGTTCGGATGTCGCTGTGCCGGCACCTGGTGTACGCGTGGAGCTAGGCCGCGCGGTACGCGTTCCACGCGGTCAGCATGCGGCTCGCCTGACCCGCGGTGAACTGGTACATGCACGAGTCGTAGGTGTAGTCCATGAAGTTGGTGATCGGGTCCAGGCCGGCCGCCGAGCAGGTGTTCCGGCCGGTCGGGCACTCGTACGCGGGCGACGCCTCGGCCGGGGTGTCGCTGACGCCGTCACCTGAGCCGCCGCAGCCACCCTGGAAGGTGTGGTAGAGGTTCAGCCAGTGGCCGACCTCGTGGGTGCCGGTGTCGCCCTGGTTGTAGTTGGTGGCGGTGCCGCCCGGCAGCGACTCGTTCAGCACGACCACGCCATCCATGCTGCTGAGCCTGCGCTGCGGGAAGGTCGCCCAGCCCAACAGGTCGTCGCTCAACTCGCCGAGGTAGATGTTGAGCGTGTTCTTGCCGCCCACCCGCAGCGACGACTTCATCGACCGCTCCGCCGACGAGCCGTCGACGATGGGATACCAGGACGGGTTCGTCACCCGGTTGATCGAGTCGAGTCGGAAGGCGAACGCGGTGGCCGCGCCGCCGGTCCCACCCGCGTAGGCCTGGTTCAGCACGCTGATCTGCGAGGTGATCATCGAGTCGGGGATGTTTCCGCCGGCCCGAGTGCTGTTTTCCTGGATCACGTGCACCACCACCGGGATGGTGACCGTAGCGGCCAGCGTCGTGGCGCCGGCGCCGGCCCGGTAGTTGGCCCGCTCGCGCAGCGCCGCCGCGAGGTCGGCGTCCCGCTCGCGGACCTGCTTGGCGGTCAGCTCGTTCGGCTCGTGCAGGGCCCCCGCGCCGGGCTTCGCCCGGGCGTTGGCGTGGCTGTCGGCCGGCTGCGCGCAGGCGCCACCCGGTGCTGAGGATAAGGCCGAAGCGGCCGGAACGACGCCCACCGCAGCGGTGCTGAGCAGCAGCGCGAGAGTTGTCGACGCGACACCGGCGACACGCCGGGTCAGCAGGTTGGGACGGAGTCCCATGGGCCCACCTCTTTCTGGCGGCGCGGCAGGGGGTGTGTCACGCCGTGGCTGGGAACGTGTGGCCGACGTTACAACTCATCGATGCATTTGAGAACGGTCATATGTTGCCGTCTGGAAACTTCTTCGGGCGTGAGCGGGGACGTTCGGCGCGTGGGGGTGGTTGGGTGCATGGCTGCGACGACTCGGGTACAGTGGTGCCGCCCGCGGGTGTAGTTCAATGGCAGAACATCAGCTTCCCAAGCTGACAGTGCGGGTTCGATTCCCGTCACCCGCTCCACGATCGAAGGCCCTGGTCAGGACAGACGTCCCGCCAGGGCTTTCGTGGTTCTAGGTCATCCTGAAACAGGGATGGGCCATCAGCGCGGCACGCGGGCTGTCGTGCCCCATCCGCGCCATGATGTCGCGCAGGCTCGCCCCGGGTGCCCGCGACGCGAGCGTGTTGCCGGTATGCCGCAGGTGACCCCCGGGGCACCTGGGCGCCCAGATGCCCCGCGGTCCGGTGCGCGGGCTACCCGGTGGCGCAGTTGACGTTGTTGAGCGTGAACGCGATCGGCACCGCGTCGCTGGCCTGCCAGGTGCCCAGGACGCCGAAGACCACCGAGGCGCCCGGCGTCACCAGGGGGTTGTAGCTGAGGTTCCGGGCCGTGACGGTGGCACCGCTCTGCTGGGCGGTGGCGGACCAGGACTGGGCGATGTGCTGGTCACCGCGGAAGGTGAAGCTGAGCGTCCAACCGTTGATCGGCGCGGTGCTGGTGTTCATGATGGTGATCTGGGCGGTGAAGCCTCCCGGCCACTCGCTCCCGGTGCGGTAGCTCACGGTGCAGGGCGCCGCCTGCGGCGGGCCGATCGGCACCGTGTCGGTCCGGGTGAGCAGGGTGCCGGTGGCGTCGTCCCCGACCCGGGCCGTGACCTCCAGGCCGGTGGCCGTACAGCCGGGGGACACCAGGTAACCCATGCTCCAGCTGAAGGTCGCGCCCGGATCGACGGTGACCGCCCGGCCAGGCAGCGGGTCGAGGGCCCGGCAGCCGGTGGGGAGGCCGGGGGTGGAGCCGACGAACCGGGCGTAGATCACCGTGGAGAACTGTTTCTGTTGGGCGGTGCAGTTCTGCCCGAGGGCCGTGGCGGTGATGGCCTGGCCCGGAGCCCCCCGCGGCGGGTCGAAGGTGAGCGACTGGAGCTGGACGGTACCGGCGCAGCCGTCGGCCGGGACGGTCGCGCCGGCCGGGGCGGTGCCGGCCGGATCGGCCTGCGCCGCCGCTGCGGGGACGGCCAGTGCACCGGCGGCGCAGACGGCGGCCGCGGCGAGGGTCAGGAGCGTACGCAAGAGGGTCCTCCTGGGTGAGCCGGGGGATACGGGCGCCGTCAGCGGACCGTATCAATCAATGTATGTCAATTTACCGGATCGGCGGTCGTCTCCACCATGCCCTGCCCTGCCCTGCCCTGCCCTGGCCTGGCCCGGCCCGCCCCGGCCTGGCCCGCCCCGGCTCAGCCCCACATCTGGGGCAGCTCGACAGGAGTCGAGGACACCGTCAGCCCTCGACGGGGAACTGTCGGTACGACGCGACCGATCGACCCCGTCCGGCAAAGGCATCTCGAACCCTCGTTCGTGACGTTGCCGCCGTGCGCCTTTGGGGGAGACATGCTGAGCCTCTTCGCCTTCCGCTGGCTCGCCGGGTTCGAGAAGTTCGCGCTGCGTCACCGCCGCCAGAACAGCAGGTGGGTGACGCCGCTGGGGCTGGGCACCGTGTCCAGGTGGAAGCGGTCGAGCAGGTCGGTGTGGCTGTCCCACAGCCGTTCGCCCCGGTGCAGGTCGACGGGGGCGACGGCGATGTGCATCGTGTCGACCAGGTCGGCGTCGAGGAACGCGCGGATGGTCGCCACCCCGCCGCCGAGGCGTACGTCCCGACCGTCGGCCGCTTCTTTCGCTCGGGCCAGCGCCTCGGCCGGGCTGGCGTCGAGGAAGTGGAACGTGGTGTCGGCGAGGGTGAACGACGGCCGTACGTGGTGGGTGAGCACGAAGACCGGCGTGTGGAACGGCGGGTTGTCTCCCCACCAACCCTGCCACTCGTGGTTCTCCCAGGGCCCACGCTGGGGGCCGAACTTGTTGCGGCCCATGATCTCCGCGCCGATGTTGTGCTCGGCGTCGCGGGTCAGGTAGTCGTCCAGGCCGCGGGTTCCGCCGGGCTCGGCGCGGTAGACGAAGCTGGCGGTGGCGGCACGCCAGGAGAACAGCGCGGTGGGGTCGGCGTGGCCGAAGGGCCGTTCCAGGCTCTGCCCCTCCCCGGTGCCGAACCCGTCACGTGAGACGTTGAAGCACTGCACCCGCAGTAGCTGTGGCATGGGAACTCCCCGATGTCAGTTGGTGGTCGCCGTCGGTCCGCCGCCGCGACCCCGGTCGTCGAGCACGAGCGGGGCGCGACCGTCCACGACGTACCGGATGTGGGTGACCTGCGGCGTAGGGATCACCCGGGTGGGCGTCAGCTCGATCGCCTCCTTGTCGCCGAGGTCGAGGTCGGCGTCGAGGAGCCGCAGGCCGGTGCCGAGCACGACCGGCACGACGTGCAGCTCCAACTCGTCGAGCAGGCCGGCCTTGAGTACCTGTCGTACGAGGCCGCCGCCGCCGGCCACGGCGACGTTCTTGCCGCCGGCCACGGCTCGCGCCTGCTTGACCGCGCTGGCCACTCCGTCGGTCACGTAGGTGAAGCTCGTGCCACCGCCGCGCAGCAGGGTTTCGCGGGGTCGGTGGGTGACGACGAAGACCGGTGCGCGGAACGGCGGCTCCTCGCCCCACGGCACCTCGCCGCCGTCGGCCATCCGCCGACCCATGACGTACGCGCCGGCCGCCTCGAACGTCTCGGCCATCACGTCGGAGTTGGCGTCCCGCTCGCCGCCGGCGAAGCCCTGTCGTTCGCGCCAGGCCGCCGCTTCGGTGGCCCAGCGGGTGATCCGGAAGAAGCCGGCGGCCTCGGCCGAGTCGATCCAGTCGCCGTCGCCGTCGAACTGCGGGCCGGCGTAGAACCCGTCGACCGAGACGGACAACTGTGCGGTCACCTTCGTCATGCGTTCGTTCCTCTGCTCGGGCGGCACCCCTCGGGTGCCTGCTCGCAACGAGGTCGGAGCCGAGCAGGACGCCCCTACGGGGGTTACCTGTGACCTGGATCACATTAGAGTCCCGGTAGGCTGGCGATCATGCGGATTGGCATCGTGATCCTGCCGGACCAGCGCTGGAGCCAGGCGCAGCACCGCTGGCGGCAGGCCGAAGAGTGGGGCTTCGACCACGCGTGGACGTACGACCACCTGGGCTGGCGGGACCTGGTCGACGGCCCGTGGTTCGACTCCATGAGCACGCTGACCGCCGCCGCCACCGTGACGTCCCGGATTCGACTGGGCACGCTCGTGGCGTCGCCGAACTTCCGCCATCCGGCCGCGTTCGTCCGTCAGATCACCACGGTGGACGACGTGTCGGGCGGTCGACTGCTGCTCGGTCTCGGTGCGGGCGGGATCGGGTTCGACTCGGCGGTGCTGGGTGGCGAGACGCTGCCGCCGCGCCAGCGGGTCGACCGGTTCGCCGAGTTCACCGAACTACTCGACCTGATCCTGCGCGAGGACGGCACCACCTGGCGGGGTGACTGGTTCGCCGCGGTGGACGCCCGCAACAACCCCGGCTGCGTGCAGCAGCCCCGGGTGCCGTTCGTGGTGGCCGCCAACGGGCCGCGCTCGATGCGGCTGGTGGCCCGCTTCGGGCAGGGGTGGGTGACCACCGGCACCGGCGACGACAACGACCTGGCGAGCTGGTGGACCAGCGTCTCGACGCTGTCCGAGCGGATGGACCGGACGCTCACCGAGGCCGGCCGCGACCCGGTGACGCTGGACCGTTACCTCCTGCTGGACTCCGCGCCGGTGTTCTCGCTGACCAGCGCGCAGTTCTTCGCCGACCAGGTCGGTCGGGCCGCGGAGCTGGGCTTCACCGACGTGGTGACGCACTGGCCGCGCGCCAGCAGTTGGTACGCCGGCGACGAGGCCGTCCTGGTCGACGTGGCGACCCGACTGCTGCCCGAGCTGCGCGGATAGCGCCGGCTCAGGTGCCCAGGTCTCCGGTGGCTACGCCGCCCTCGCCGCCGGAGACCAGCCGCAGGCGCAGGCAGACGATCGGGGTGTCGTCGTCGACGGGGGTGCCGAGCCGCGCCCAGTAGGCGGCGTGCCCCGTCCGCCACTCCTCGATCGAGCGGTCGCCCTCGCCCTCGGCGCGGGCGAACTCCCAGGGCACGTCGCCGAAGCGGACCACGTCGACACCGGTGATCTCGACCATGCCGGCCAACGCGTCGTCGTCGTCGACGAGCGCCAACCGTTCGCCGACCTGCTCCAGCTCCTCGCCCTCCTGCGCGTACTCGGCCAGCCGTCCGGCGGTCGCGGTCTTCACTCCGGCCAGCACCAACGTGTTCAGGGTCGTCCGCAGCTCGCCCGGCGTGCCGAGGGCGAGCGTGCGTAGGTCACCGATCCGAGGCCACATCCTGCCGAGGCTAGGCCAGCGCGGCCGGACGCGCCGCCGTAATCCGCCCCGCGCGGCTCAGATCAACTGCACGGCGTAGCCGGCGGCGTCGAGCAACCGCTGGTCACCGGTGGCCGCGTGGGCATCGAGGACCGCGTCGGCCAGCTTGACCACGTGCTCGTCGCCGTGCCGGACCGCCCGGGCGAAGACCTCCTCCGGGGTCCCGGCGGTCACCGACGGCGGCTTCACCGCGTCGCTCGAGGCGTACACCGAGGTCACGGCCGCCGTCGCGGCCCAGGCCGCGGCGAAGCTCGGCGCCCAGAGCCCCCGGTCGAGTGCCGGCAGGGTACGCAGCACGGCGGTCGGCGCCGTCACGGCGTGCACCAGCATGACCGGCTCGGCGTGCCCGAAGCGCAGGTAGTCGAGACCGGCGCGGTACACGAGCGTGTGGAGCCCGCGCTCCGCCTCAGCCGGCGTCCGCGCGGGGCGCAGCGCCGTGAGCGCCGGTTCCCACCGGGGTACGCTCACCAGCCGCCCCAACCGCTCGCGGATGCCCCCGGTCCGGTCGTCGATGCGGGGCAGCCCGGCCAGCGCGGCGACCACGTCCGGCTCAGCGGTGCCCGGGTGGCCCGACGGGACCGAGCTGAGCAGCCGGTCGGCGCCGGGCACCTGCTGCCAACGGGCCGCCCAGTAGCCGAGGGCCTGGCCCAGTTCGGTGAGCCGGGGCGGGTTCGCCCCGTACAGGTGCAGGGCGCGTACCGCGTGCCCGACCCGGATCACCCCGTGGGTGGCGCCCGCGGCGATGCCGGGCAGCAGTCGGGGCCACCAGGTGCCGAGCACGTCCCGCCACGGCGCCTCGCGCAACTGCCGGTCGAAGTACGCCAGCCAGTCGCCGGTCCGCTTCGCGTCGCCCAGCGCCGCCCGCCAGTCGTCGATCGGACGCAGCCCGCGCGGCAGCTCGTCCAGTCGGGTGAGGTAGTCGTCCAGCCAGCGGTGCACCTGTCGCTCGTGTCCGTGCCGGGCCAGCGCCTCGACGGCCATCGGGCCGTGGTTGGAGAGCCAGCCCTCGAACTCGGGACCGGTGTGGTGCAGCCGTTCGTACGCCTCGTCGAGGATTCCGTCGCTCATGCGTCGATCGTCGAAGGTGAAGTGCGCTTCAGGTCAACCCGGCAACTCTTCACCGCTGATCAGGCCGGTGATCCGCAGCGCGGCGGCGGTCTCCGGCGGGCAGTCCACGGCCACCACGGCCGCCCCGAGGACCTGTGCGCCGCGCAAGGCGCAGATGTCGTAGAGGGCGCGGATCTGGGCGCCGGTGCGTACCCAGTCGTCCACCACGAGCACCCGGTCTTCGGGGCCGAGGTGTCGCTCCCGGACGGCCAGGTCGACCTGCCGGCCCCGGTAGTCGGGCGGGCTCTGCGCCCAGGTGAGCGGGCCGGCCGGCAACCTGCCGTCGCCGGGTTTGTGCGCGGCCACGAAGCCGACCCCGAGGGCGGTCGCGGCCAGCGGTCCGAGCAACAGGCCGGTGACCGCCGGGGCGAGCACCACCGTCGGTCGGGCCTTCCGGTACGGGGCGACCAGGGCGGGGCCCAGCTCGGCCAGGACCGTCGGGTCGCGCCACCAGCCGGAGATGTCGCTGACCAGGTGGCTGACGTCCGGGCCGGGGTCGATCCAGCGGAACAGGTCGGCCAGACGTCCGGTCAGCTCGGTGGGCATCCGTCCATCGTGCGGCACGGGCGCTCGGCGCGTCCGCACCTGGGCCGCTCGACCCACCCCGCCTCGGATGATCGGCTATAGCTACTGGGGCAAATACTGGCATAACACCATGATCACGTTGACTTCGGAAGTGCTTCTCTCGTTACGGTCCGACCCGGTTTGTTCAATCGACGAAAGGACCGGGCCGGTGGCAGGTAGGCACTCCCGTACCCGCATCTTCTCCTCCCCGGCGGGCATCGCGGCCACCGCGGCGGTCGGCGTCGCCCTGGCCGTCGGCGGTACCGTCGGCGCCGTCCAGCTCACGTCGGGCTCCGGCCAGTCGGGGCAGGCGGCGCTGGACTTCACCCCCACCACCGCCGCCAGTCTCACCCCCGCCTCCCCGAGCGTCTCGCCGAGCGCCAGTGCCACCGCGACACCCAGCGTGACGGCGAGCCCGTCCGCCAGCCGATCGCCGCAGGCCGCCTCCCGGGGCAAGGCCCGCACCGCGTCGCCGAAGCCGAGCCCCAAGGCCAAGAAGACCACGGCGGCGGCGAAGGTCCTGGAGAGCGGATCGTGTGGCGCGTCCTTCTACTCCGACGGGCAGCTGACGGCCAACGGTGAGTCGTTCAACCCGAACGAGTTGACCGCGGCGCACAAGACCCTGCCGTTCAACACCAAGGTCCGGGTGACCAACCCGAGCAACGGCAAGTCCGTCGTCGTGCGGATCAACGACCGTGGGCCGTTCATCGACGGTCGCTGCCTCGACCTGTCCCGGGCCGCCTTCGCGACCATCGCCTCGGTCGACGTCGGAGCGCTCACCGTTCGCTACGAGGTTCTCGGCTGAGCGTATTCGAGAACGCCGATCCGGCCGCCAGCGTGGGCCGGGCGGACAGAACATCCTCGGACGACGGGCCAGGTTCATTCACCGGTTCACGTCGATCAGGCATGCTGTCCCTCGTACCCACGCGACTCCTCCAGTCGGGCCGTAGCCCGCTGAGCCCCGGATCCCGCGCCGGCATCGGCGCGGCCGTCGTCCTGCTCGCGATCGTCTCGGTGCTGGAACTGGCCGACGGCCGCCGGGCCCACTATGTCGCGCTCCTGGCCGCCGCCCCGATCCTGGCCGCCGCGCTGGCGGCCTGGCGGGTGGTGCTGGGCGTGGGCGCCGTGGCGACCGTGATCGGGATCGCCTTCGCGGCGACCGACCCGAGGATGATGTTGGTGACCTCGGTCAACATGGTGGCGGTCGGGATCGCGAGCGGGCTGGCCGTGGCGGTGGCCTGGGTACGACAGCGCCAGGCGAAGCAGATCGCCGAGCTGACCAAGCTCGCGTCGGTGGCCCAGCAGGCCGTGCTGCGGCCACTCGGACCGCAGGTCGGCATGCTCTCGGTGGCCGGCCGCTACATCTCCTCCACCGCCACCGCCGAGATCGGCGGGGACCTGTACGAGGCGATCGACACCCCGTACGGGGTCCGCATGATCATCGGTGACGTACGTGGCAAGGGTCTGGACGCGGTCCGCCTGGCCAGCATCGTCCTGGGTTCGTACCGGCACGTGGCCTACGAGCGGGCCGACCTGCGTGCCGTGGTCGCCGACCTGGACCGCGCGGTGGCCCGCAACGTCGGCGACGAGGATTTCGTGACGGCCGCGCTGGTCGAGGAGCGGGGCGGGACGCTGACGATCGTCAACTGCGGCCACCCCTCTCCGCTGCTGCTGCGCCGGGGCGCGGTGATCCCGTTGGAGCCGCCGGCGCCCGCGCCGCCGCTCGGGTTCATGCCGGCGGTCCGGCCCCGGGTGGAGCGTCTGGAGCCGGGCGACCGGCTGTTGTTGTTCACCGACGGTCTCGGTGAGGCCCGGCGGGACGGCGAGTTCTTCCCCACCGCCGACCGGGCGTGGCGGTTGCTCGGACACGGCACGGTCGCCGACGGGCTCGCGTCGCTCGAGACCGCCCTCGTCGAGTGGGTGCACGGTCGCCTGGACGACGACATCGCGCTGGTCCTGATGGAGTACGTCGGTTCCCGCACCGGGGTCACGTCGGCCGTGCCGAGCTGGGAAGTCGGCGCCGCCGAGAGCTGAACGGGACCACCGCTCGGGAACTGTGTAATCGCCGTCACTCAGGTGATCGGCTTGTCGCTGCCTACCCACGAGTAATACAGTCGGGGTTACTGATCGGTAACACCTGTCCGGAAGCGGGGCCAGCGAGCATGACCCACTACAAGAGCAACCTTCGGGACCTCGAGTTCAACCTGTTCGAGGTCTTCGGGGCGGACCGGTCGTTCGGCCAGGAGCCGTACTCGGAACTGGACACCGACACGGCCCGGAGCTTCCTCGCCGAGGTGGACCGCCTGGCCCGCGAGGACCTGGCCGCCAGCTACCCGGACAGCGACCGCAACCCACCGGTCTTCGACCCGGCCACGCACACCGCGCCGCTGCCGGAGTCGTTCAAGAAGTCGTACCAGGCGTTCATGGACTCGGAGTTCTGGCGGCTGGACCTGCCTCCGGCGCTGGGTGGCACCAACGCCCCGCGTGCCCTCTGGTGGGCCCTCGCCGAGCTGGTGCTCGGAGCGAACGCGCCGGTCTGGATGTACTCCTCCGGCCCCTCCTTCGCGCACGTGCTGCACGTCGAGGGGACCGAGCGGCAGAAGGCCTGGGCCAAGCTCTTCATCGACAAGCAGTGGGGCTCCACGATGGTGCTCACCGAGCCGGACGCCGGCTCGGACGTGGGCGCGGGTCGTACGCGGGCGATCCAGCAGCCCGACGGCAGCTGGCACATCGAGGGCGTGAAGCGTTTCATCACCTCGGGCGAGCACGACCTGAGCGACAACATCGTGCACTACGTGCTGGCCCGCCCGGTCGGTGTGGAGGGCGTCGGCGGCCCCGGCACCAAGGGCCTGTCCCTGTTCGTCGTGCCCAAGTTCCACTTCGACGAGACCACCGGCGAGCTGGGCGAGCGCAACGGCGTCTACGCCACGAACGTCGAGCACAAGATGGGTCTGAAGGTCTCCAACACCTGCGAGATGACCTTCGGCGAGCACGGCGTACCGGCCAAGGGCTGGCTGCTGGGCGACAAGCACGACGGCATCCGGCAGATGTTCATGATCATCGAGTACGCCCGGATGATGGTCGGCACCAAGGCGATCGCCACGCTCTCCACGGGCTACCTGAACGCCCTGGAGTACGCGAAGAACCGGGTGCAGGGCGCCGACCTGGTCCAGCAGGCCGACAAGACCGCCCCTCGGGTCACCATCACCCACCACCCGGACGTGCGGCGCTCGCTGCTGCTGCAGAAGTCGTACGCCGAGGGTCTGCGGGCCCTGGTCCTCTACACCGCCACCTGGCAGGACAAGGTCGCGCTCGCCGAGGCGGCCGGCGACGAGAAGGCCACCAAGCTGGCCAAGCGGGTCAACGACCTGCTGCTGCCGCTGGTGAAGGGCGTCGGTTCGGAGCGGGCGTACGAGTTGCTCGGCCACGAGTCCCTGCAGACCTTCGGTGGCTCTGGCTTCCTTGCGGACTATCCGCTGGAGCAGTACGTCCGGGACGCCAAGATCGACACCCTGTACGAGGGCACCACCGCCATCCAGAGCCTCGACCTGATCTTCCGCAAGATCGTCCGGGACAACGGCAAGGCGCTGCTGGCGGTGTCCGGCGAGATCCAGGAGTTCATCTCCACCGAGGCGGGCAACGGCCAGCTCAAGGAGGAGCGGCAGGCGCTCGGCAAGGCGCTCGCCGAGATCCAGAACATCCTCGGTGTGCTGACCGGCTGGCTGGGTGAGGCGCAGGCCGGCGACCCCCGCGCGCTCTACAAGGTCGGCCTGAGCAGCCGGCGGTTCCTGCTGGCGATCGGTGACCTGGTCGTCGGTTGGCTGCTGCAGAAGCAGGCCGACGTCGCGCTCAAGGCCCTCGCCGGCGAGGTGTCCGCCACCGACAAGGCGTTCTACACCGGCAAGGTGGCCGCCGCCCGGTTCTTCGCCCGGGAGGTGCTGCCGCGAATCGGCGCCGACCGGCGCATCATCGAGGGCACCGACCTCGACATCATGGACCTCCCGGAGGAGGCCTTCTGACCGCGCCACGGCACGCGTGAGCGGTTCCGGGTCGCACCACCCGGCACCCTCGGTGACGGCCGGTGGGGCCCACGCGCCCCGCCGGCCGTCGCCGTCTCCGAGGGCCACCAGCCGAGCGGTACGACGCGCGGCGCGTGTTGGCCGGGCGCGGTCGGGTATGCCGCTGCCGTGGCGGGTAACCCGCCTCGACCACGGGAACGCCCAGAGCCACCGCACGGGGGAGTGCAGCGCACATGGGTGTAGGAAGCGGCATCTTTCTCATCGCGCTCGGCGCGATCATGACCTTCGCGATCCGGGCCAACGTCTGGTGGATCGACCTGCGCGCGGTCGGCTGGGTGTTCATCCTGGCCGGGCTCGCCGTGCTCCTGACCACCCTCTGGTTCTGGCAGGACCGGCGCAAACGGGCCCGGACCCTCATCGTGGAGGAGAACCGGCTGTCCCATCCCACGGCGATGATGCCTCCGCCGCCGGACCCGCCGCCGCCGACCGCGCCACCGTCCTGACCCCCTGAGCGCGTACGCCTGAGCCATCCGCCGAACGGCGGGTGGCTCAGCCGCGTGCCGTGTGCCGCTGGGCGATCGGCGCTCCGCCCCGGTCCCACTGGGTCCAGGTGGCCGCGCTGCGGTGCACCGCCAGTTCGGCGGTCCGCAGCCCCTCCTCGTCCGCCGTCTCCGGGTCGAGAAACGCGGAGAGCAGCGAGACGCCCGGATTGTGGGCGATCAACAGCACCACCCGAGCCGCCGGATCGGCCGTCCGGGCCAGCGACAACAGCTCCTCGGGGTGGGCGTCGTACGCGCCGGGCTCGTAACGCACGCTCGGGCGGGGACCGGCCGGCCCGCCCTCCGGGGGCGAACCCGTCATTCCCATGGCCACGCCGTGCCAGGTCTGCCGGGTCCGCAGGGCGGTCGAGCAGATCACCACGTCGGGCAGCAGGTCGTGGTGGGCCAACCACGCGCCGGCCGCCGCCGCGTCGGCCTCCCCGCGGGCGCTCAACGGGCGCTGGGCGTCGTCCGTACCCTCGCTGCCCGGCTCGGCCTTCGCGTGCCGGAGCAACACCAGTGTCCGCGCCTCGGCAGGGCTGTCCGTCATGCCCCCAGCTTGCCCGATTGGCGATCTCCCTGCCGGGGTAAGTCCACGGATGCCGCACCCCCTACCAACGGCCGCGGCGGGTCGTACGCCAGGTTAGAGCCGAGGAGCGAGACATGGGCATTGGTGGCAGCATCTTCCTGATCGCGCTGGGCGCGATCTTCGCATTCGCCGTGGAGGCCGACCTCGGGTGGCTGAACCTGTCCGTGGTCGGCTGGGTGTTGATGCTCGCCGGTGTCGCCGGCCTGCTCGTCACCCTCTACTTCTGGAACGGTCGCCGTCGTACCGTGGTCGCCGCGCCGGTCCGCGAGGACGTGGTGGTCGACCGGGTGGTGCCGGTCCAGGACGACCAGGTCATGCGGGAGTACCGCGAGGTTCGTCGGCCGGGCCGTCCGGTCTGACCCGCAACCGCGTCAGCCGGGGCCCCGCAGCGTGGCGGGGCCCCGGCTCGCGTCTGCGGCTGCGGTAGCTCAGGCGAACAGCGCGAAGTAGATCGCGACGTGGTGGCACAGCGCGGCCACCAGCGTGCACGCGTGGAAGAACTCGTGGTGGCCGAAGACCGTCGGCCACGGGTTGGGCCGGCGCAGCGCGTAGAACACCGCGCCGACGCTGTAGATGGCACCACCGACGATCAGCAGCACCAACGCCGTGACACCGCCGCCGTGCAGGATGTCCGGCAGCATGGCGACCGCGACCCAGCCGAGCGCCAGGTAGAGCGGCGCGGACACCCAGCGCGGCGCGTGCGGCCAGACGAGCTTCAGCGCCACGCCGCCGAGAGCCCCACCCCAGACCAGGGCCAGCATGATGGTGGCCTGCCGGGTCGAGAGCAGCATGGTGCAGAGCGGGGTGTACGTGCCGGCGATGAACACGAAGATCATGCAGTGGTCCATCCGGCGCATCACCTGGTAGCCGCGCTCCGACCACACTCGACGGTGGTAGAGGGCGCTGGTGCCGAACAGTCCGCAGACCGTCAGGCTGTAGATGGCGCAGCTCACGAGGGGCGCCCAGCCCGGGCGGCTGGCGGCGATCGAGCAGAGCACGATGCCGGCGACCAGCGCGACGAAGAACGCGTACGTGTGTAGCCAGCCGCGCATCCGGGGCTTACCGATGTCGACCGGCTTCAGGCGAAGCGGGGCGGAGGTGCTCACGCCCTCAGGTTACGGCACCGTAGGTTACTTTCAAGTAGTCCAACCGGTGACGCGTGGCACGCGCCGATCTTGCGGTTTCGGTGGTTGAAATGAGTGGGCAGCTCCATTTGTCGCCACAGAAAGTGCAAGATCGCGAGGGATGGAAACGACACCTGTCGGTGAAGATGGGGCGATGCGGATTCGGCCCGTCGGGGCGCACGCCCTTCTGATCGAGTTCGGCGTACTTGCCGGCCTGCCTGCGGCTCACCTGGTCGAGGCGTGGCGGGCCGAGTTGTGGCAGCGCCGCGAACGCGGGGACCTGGCCGCAGTGGAGATCGTTCCCGCGGCCACCACGGTCCTACTGGACGGGCTACCAAACCCCACCGCGACCGCCACCCTGCTGTCCCGCTGGGCACCCGAAGTCACCACGGCAGCGCGTGAAGCCGCCCGCGCCCACCCCGCCGATCTTGCACTTTCTGTCCCGACAGAACGGTCTGATCGGGTCATGTCGACAGCAGAAACTGCAAGATCGACGCACGGGACGGGCGCGACGGAGGTCGTCGTTCCGGTCTTGTTCGACGGGCCGGACCTGTCGGTCGTCGCCGAGCACTGGGGCGTCGACGTGCCGGCGGTGCGGCGTCGCCTCACCGGCACGCCGTTTCGGGTGGCCTTTTGCGGGTTCGCCCCCGGCTTTCCCTACCTGACCGGGCTCCCCGCCGAGCTGGCGTTGCCCCGGCTGCCCACCCCACGCCCACGGGTACCGGCCGGCTCGGTCGCCCTGGCCGGCCAGTACGCCGGGATCTATCCCAGCGCGTCCCCCGGCGGTTGGCTGCTGGTCGGCCGGACCGACCTGACCCTCTTCGACGTCGACAGCGACCCGCCCGCCCGGCTCGGTCCCGGCACCCGCGTACGGATGGTGACGGCGTGACAGGTCCCGCCGAGATCGAGGTGCTACGCGCCGGGGCGCTCACCACCGTGCAGGACCTCGGCCGGCCCGGCTGGGCGCACCTCGGCGTACCCCGCTCCGGCGCTCTCGACCCCGCCGCCCTGCGGCTCGCCAACCGGCTGGTCGGCAACGCCGAGGAGGCCGCCGGCCTGGAGATCACCCTGACCGGCTGCGCGCTGCGGCTGACCCGCGCCTCCACCGTGGCCATCACCGGCGCGCCGGTGGCCGTCCGGGCCGGGGACCGGGCGGGCGACACCGGACGCCCGCTCAGCCTGCCCGCCGGTACGGTGCTGCGCGTCGGCCCGGCCCGTCAGGGCGTACGGAGCTGGCTGGCCGTGGCCGGGGGCATCGACGTGCCGGCGGTGCTGGGCAGCCGCGCCACCGACACCCTCGCCGGGCTCGGCCCGGCCCCACTGCGCGACGGTGACCGGCTGCCGCTCGGCGTACCGACCGGCGAGCCCGCACCGGTGGACGTGACCATCGGTGCGACCCCCGCACCGGAACTGCGCCTGGGCGTACGCCTCGGCCCCCGTGACGACTGGTTCACCCCGACCGCGCTCGACCGGCTGTTCGGCAGCGCGTACACCGTGAGCCCGGTCAGCAACCGGGTCGGCGCGCGGCTCGCCGGCGCGCCGCTGCCCCGCGCGGTGGCCGGCGAACTGCCCAGCGAGGGCATCGTGCTCGGCGCGGTGCAGGTGCCAGCGGACGGCCAACCCCTGATCTTCCTCGCGGACCATCCGACCACCGGCGGTTACCCGGTCATCGGGGTGGTCACCGACGTGACCCCGCTCGCGCAGGCCCGCCCAGGTACTACCGTCAGATTTCATGGACCTCAACGCTGACCTGGGCGAAGGATTCGGCATCTGGCGGCTCGGCGACGACGACGCCCTGCTGGCCCTGGTGACCAGCGCCAACGTGGCCTGCGGCTTCCACGGTGGCGACCCGTCCACGATGCGACGGGTCTGCGAGGGCGCGGTACGGCACGGGGTAGCGGTGGGCGCGCAGGTCGGCTACCGCGACCTGGCCGGCTTCGGTCGGCGACGGATCGCGTACGACTTCGCCGAGCTGCGCGACGAGATCACCTACCAGTTGGGGGCCCTGGACGCGTTCTGCCGGATCTTCCGGACCCGGGTGCGCTACCTCAAGCCACACGGCGCGCTGTACCACGCCGCCGCCACCGACGAGTCCCAGGCGGCGGCCGTGGTCGCCGCCGTCAGCGACCACAACCCCGACCTGCCCGTACTCTGTCTGCCCGGCTCCACGCTCGCCCAACTCGCCGTCGGCGCGGGCCTACCGGTGGTCGCCGAAGCCTTCGCCGACCGCGGCTACCTGCCCAACGGGTCGCTGGTGCCGCGCGGCGCGCCCGGCGCGCTGATCAGCGACCCGGAGGAGGTGGCCACCCGGGCGGTACGGATGGCCACCGAACGGACCGTCGTGGCGGTGGACGGCACCGTGATCCCCTGCCCGGTCGAGTCGATCTGCGTCCACGGCGACACCCCGGGCGCGGTGTCCGCCACCGAGCTCGTACGCGCCAGCCTGATCGACGCCGGCGTGACACTCACCCCGTTCGCGTGAAAGGAAGGGCCCCTTGTTATCGGATTTTGTATAACAAGGGGCCCTTCCTTTCACTTACGCGTCGAGGCCGCGCAGCACCAGGGGCAGCCGGGTCGCGGCGCCGTCGACCACGCGGACCGGGACCCCCCAGTCCTGCCGGGTCAGGTGGCAGGCCGCGTGCTCGACGTCCGCGTCGCAGGTCGCCGCCTGCGCGGTCACCTGGAGCACCCCGCCGGTGACCTCGCCGTTGAGCACCAGCCGGCGGGACAGTTCGGTGCCCGTACCGCCGCCGTCGAGCAGCAGCTCCGGCGGGGACGCCGAGACGACCAGACGGGTGGACGGCCCGTACGTCTCGTCCAGCTTCTGGCCCGGGGCGGGGGTGAAGACGATGTCCAGGGTGACCTCGCCGGCCGCCACGTCGGTCGGCTTGCGCTCGGTGCGGTGCCGAGGGCCGTCCACCGTGCTCGCGCCCGCCGCCGACAGGGCGCCCGGAGCGAGCCGGGTCAGTCGGTGCGCGGCGGACTCCACCACCAGCACCTCACCGGACGGGGTGAGCACCAGGTCGCTCGGCTCGGCCAACCCGTCCGCCACCGTGGAGACCTGGTTGCTGGCCGGGTCGAAGCGGCGCACCGCGCCGTTGTAGGTGTCCGCGATCAGCACCGAGCCGTCCGGCAACGCGCACACGCCCAGCGGGTGTTGCAGCAGCGCCGACTCGGCCGGCCCGTCCACGTGCCCGAAGTCGAACAGACCCTGGCCGACGGCGGTGCCCAGCACCCCGTTCTCGACGTACCGGACGGCGCTGGTCTCGCTGTCGGCCACCCAGAGCCGGACGCCGTCGGCCGAGACGGACAGCCCCGACGGCTGCGCCATCCACGCCTCGGGCAGCGGCCCGTCCCGCAGCGCCTCCACGGTGGTGCCCGCGTACATGCCGGCGGTCCGCTTGATCGGGTCGAACCACCAGAGCTGGTGGATACCCGCCATCGCGATGATCAGCTTGTCGTCGTACCAGGCCAGGTCCCACGGGGAGGAGAGGTCCACGGCGAGCGCGTCGTGGGCGTGGTCGTCGACCGCGGCACGCCACTGCCGGCCGCTGCCGGCGACGGTGACCACCTCGCCGGACTCCAGCCGTACGCCGCGCAGGAGGTGGTTGACGGTGTCGGCGACCACCAGGTCGTAACCGGCCACCTCGGCGACGTGCGTGGGCAGCAGGCACAGGCCCTGCGGCTCGGAGAAGGTCGCCGAGCCGACCGGCCCGTCGGCCCGACCCCGCTCGCCCGAGCCGATCCGGCGTACCGGCGTCTCGCCGTCCGGGGCCACCTCGACCAGCGAGTGCCGCGCCGAGTCGGAGACCAGCAGGTTGCCGTCCGGCAGCAGCACCGCCTTGCCCGGGAAGCGTAGCGCCGTCTCCGGCGCCGGCGGAGGAACGTACGGCCCGTCGCCCCGGTGCAGGGTGCCCTTCGCCTCGTGGGTGGCGATCAGCTCGTCGATCAGCCGGGCCAGCCCTTCGGCGTGACCCTCGCCGGCCATGGTGGCCACCACGTACCCCTCGGGGTCGATCACCGACAGGGTCGGCCAGGCGCGGGCCGCGTACTGCTGCCACATGTCCAGCTCAGGATCATCGAGTACGGGGTGGTGCACCCCGTACCGTTCGACGGCGGCGACCAGCGCGTCGGCGTCCTTCTCGTGCTCGAACTTCGGCGAGTGCACGCCGATCACGACGAGCACGTCGCCGTACTTCTCCTCAAGCGGCCGAAGCTCGTCCAGCACGTGCAGGCAGTTGATGCAGCAGAAGGTCCAGAAGTCGGCAAGAACGATCTTGCCACGCAGGTCCTGGAGAGTCAGATCCTTGCCGCCGGTGTTGAGCCACTGCCGGCCCCGAAGCTCGGGGGCCCGTACGCGCGCTGTCGTTCCCATGCCTGCCAGCCTGCCACGCGGCATCGGTGCGGCCGTCGTGACCCGGACGACATCACGCGCCGGGACCACCCGGACGCGAAGCGGCGGGGCCACGGTCGCCCGTGGCCCCGCCGTCGTCGGTCCTACTTGGTGGCCGGCTTGAGGCAGAGCACCCGGTTGGTGCCCTCGCCGGGTAGCACCACGTGGGGCTGCGCCGGGTCGGCGCACTTGTCCTTCGCATCCACCTTGGAGACGATCGTGAACGCGCCCGCCTCGGCGCAGTTCACCTCGGAGGCGCCCTGGCCGACCTGCTTGACGCAGGTGCCGACCGCCGGGTCGAAGGCTGGCGTGTCGTTCCCGCCACCGAACTTGCCGAGCAACATGAGCAGGCCGAGCGGCACCGCCAGGATGAGCACGGCGGCGATCAGCACCGCGGCCAGGACCCGCCCGTTGCGCACCTTCGGCGTGGGCGGTTCCACCTTGGGCTCGTCCGCGTCCGGCTTGAACGAGTCGAACCGGCCCTGGTCCGATTGGCTGGCCTCCTGGCCCCAGGACGGTGTGGGCTGCGGCGGCGGGAAGGCCGGGAACTGCGCCCCCGGCGGCTGCTCGACGGCTGGTCCGAAGCCCGCAGCGCCGTTCACCGTGGCGGTGCCGGCGGCCGGCGCGCCCGGTCCGAATCGGTCGTCCGGACGCTCGCCGCCGGACTGCGGCCGTACCCCGTTCATCGGCCGGTTGTTGCCCGGCGTGTCGACGAAGGACGGCACACCGGGCGGGAAGGCCGGCGGCGCGGCTGCGGCCGCCGCGGGCGGCTCACCGAAACCGTTCGGCGCGGACGGCGCTTCCTCGCCCCATCCGGGGAAGCCCTGCCGTTCCGGCCCGTTCTGCCAGTCCGGCGGGCTCTGGCGCTCGGGCGCCTGCGGCCAGTCGGGCACGCTGGGACGGCCGGCGTCCTGCTGCCAGTCCGGTACGGCCGGACGCTCGGGTGCCTGCGGCCAGTCGGGGGCGCTGGGGCGGTCGGCGTCCTGCTGCCAGTCGGGCGTGCCCGGGTGCTCGGGGCTCGGGTTGGCCTGGAACGCCTCGGGACCCGCCTGCTGCGGCTCGTCCTCCTCGGGCCGGGACGGACGGCCGTACACCCGGGGTTGGGGCGCGGCCGCGCTGGCCGGCCGCATCGCCTGGTCGGCCGGGGGCATCACGCGGCTGGCCAGCGGCACCGAGGCGCTCGCCGAGGCACGGCCCGCCGCGCCCGCGGCCGGTTCGGCGTCCGCCGCCGGTACGACCGCGCGGCCCGCCCCGGACTCCGGCGACGTACGCGGAGCGGGCACGAGGGCGGCACCCGGCGAGGCCTCCTCGCCCCGGCCCCAACCGACCGGCTCGGCGTCGTGCTGCACGTCCGGGGTGTCCCGCTCGGGGTACGCCGGCTGCTCGGGGAGCGCGGCGAATGGCGTCGGGGGCACGTAGTCGGCCGGTGGGGCGGCGGCGAGGCTCGCACCCGGTACACGCTGCTCCTGCGGTGGCAGCGGCACGGCGTTGGCGGGTGAGATGCCGGGTGCGGGCGCGGGCTGGTACACCGGCGGCTCGTCGCCCCGGTCGGCGTCCCAACCGCCGCGGGCCTGTGCGGATGCCTCCGCCTCGGCGCGGCCCCACACCTCGCCCGCTGACCACGGCTCGGCCTGGGCGACGCCGGGAGCGGCCGGCGCCTGGTTGTCTGGGCCGGCGGCGGCCCAGCCGGGCGTCGCGTCGTTGCCGGGCACGCTGACGCTGGCCCGGGCGGACGCGGGGCCGGCCTGCTCGGCTTGGGGCCATGCGGTCGGTTCCGGATGCTCGACGGGCTGGTCCTGGGACGGAAGCACCCAGTCCGGCTGCTGCGGACGGCTCTCTGCCGCACCCCAGGCGGTGGGCTGCGGGGCGTCGTCCTGCGCGGGCCAGGTACCGGCCGGGACCTGGGCCGCGCCGCGCGCTCCGGCCGCTTCGGCCGGCGCCCAACCAGGGGATGCCTCTTCGGCCTGCCCGGCCGGTTGGCCCCAGGTCTGGGGCAGCTGCTCGGCCGGCGTCCACACGGGCTGGTCTTCCCGGGCGGCGGCGGCCCCGACGGGCCATCCGCCCGATCCGGACGGGTCGTCCTGCTGCGCGGGTACGCCAGCGCGGCCGGCGTGCTGCGCCGGCTCGGCGTGCCACTGGGGGGCTGACGGGCTGACCGGGGCCGCCCCGCCGGCCCATCCGCCGGAGCGGGACGGGTCGTCCTGGGCGGGCCAGGCGGCGGTGGCCGGGGGCACCTGGGCAGCGCCACGCGCGGCCGGTTGGGTCTGCGCCCAGTCGGGCTGCTGCTCGGCCGAGGCGGCGGGCCAGGCGGGGGCCGGCTGCTCGGGTGGCGTCCAGGCCTGCTGCGCGGGAGTCCACTGGGCGGTCGGGGCCGGCTCCGGAGGGCCTCCGGCGGCCCAGGCGGGCTGTGCCGGATCGCTGGGCTGCGGCGCGGCGGCAGCGCCCCATGCGGGGTTCGGTTGCTGCTCCACCTGGGTCGCCCAGGACGGGTTCGGTCGCGCGGGCGGCGGGGGTGGTGCCCAGCCCAGGTCGGGGCCGGCGGCGTTGCTGCCGTTGTCCGGCTGCGCCGGGCGGTCGCCGTACGGCGCCGGTCCGCCGGCGCCCGGTGACACCTCGTCCGGCTCCTGGCCGGGACGGTGCGGGCCCTCGGACGTCATGGGTGCGCCTCCTCCATCACATGTCGGCCGCCGGTGCCGATCGGTCTCCTCGGCATGGCTGCCGGCGTCACCGGCGTACCGCCGTGCCGGCTCCCCGCACCGTATCCGGTGGCCCCTTGGGGCGTCCAAAGGAGCACCGGTCGTCACTGCCCGTCGCCGGGTGGTGTCGAGCAGCTTCTATCGGCTCGGCGTCGGCCGGGCCGGCGGGCGGCGACCGAAGCCCACCGTACCGGGCGCTGCGGCGGTGCGGAATCCCGGTGTCACGTGCGGGCGTCCCGGTGTGACGCACGGGCGGAACGCCGATGGCCCACCCGGTGGGCCGGGTGGGCCATCGATCTGGAGGAGGTGAGGAAAGTTGTGGAGCGTCAGCTCATGTGACGCTGGGCGATGACGAGAAGCTCCTCGCGAACGGCCGGCGAGTTCGCCGAGCGCAACGCGTGCTCGATGGCACGGGCGCGGCGGTTGGCGTCGCGGTGGTTGCGGATTCGCTCGATCATGCTGCTCATTGCTGGGTCCCCCTGGCTATTCGGTTGTCGGCCCCTGATGTGTCTATTCAACCGCAGAAGCCGGCCAACTTCCATCGATTATTAGGTGAGCTGAGACACCTGCCTAACAATCAAAGGTCAACAGGGCTCGCCGCCGACGGTTCCTTCGCCCAACGGACACGGCCGGTGTGCCGGGCGTTAACCCGTGGCACACCGGCCGTGGCTGGCGTCTCGAACCGTCAGGTCCAGGCGAGCAGCGCCGCCTCAGGGTCGGCGAGGAAGTCGCCGATGTCGCGCAGGAACTTCGAGCCCAGCTCACCGTCGATGATCCGGTGGTCGAAGCTCAACCCCAGGGTGGTCACCTGGCGAACCTTGACCTTGCCCTTGTGCACCCAGGGCATCTCCCGCACCGCGCCGAAGGCGAGGATCGCCGACTCGCCCGGCGGCAGGATCGGCGTTCCGGTGTCCACGCCGAACACCCCGACGTTGGTGATGGTCAGGGTGCCGCCGGACATGTCGGCGGGTGAGGTGCGGCCGGACTTCGCCGTCTGCACCAGGCCGTTCAGCGCGTCCGCCAACTCGCGCAGCGAGAGCCGACCGGCGTCCTTGACGTTGGGCACGATCAGGCCGCGTTCGGTCGCCGCCGCGATACCGAGGTTGACGTACTCCTTGACCACGATCTCGTCACCCGCCCAGGTCGAATTGACCATGGGGTGACGCTTGACGGCCAGCAGCACGGCCTTCGCCACCAGCAGCAGAGGCGAGACCCGTACGTCGCGCCACTCGCGCCGGCCCCGCAGGCGCTCCAGCGCCCGCATCGCCCGCGTCACGTCGACGGTCAGGAACTCCGTCACGTGCGGGGCGGTGAACGCCGAGCGGGACATGTTCTCGGCGGTGAGCTTGCGGACCCCCTTGACCGGGATGCGCTGCTCACGATCCGCGCCGAAGCTCGCGGCGCTCGTCGTGGTCGAGGTGGTCGCGACCGACTCGGCCGCCACGGCCCCGCGAGACGCCTGCTGTACGTCCTCCCGCGTGATCGAGCCCAACGGCCCGGACCCGACCACCGCCCGCAGATCAACCCCAAGATCCTTGGCAAGCTTCCGAACCGGCGGCTTCGCCAAAACGCCCGCCCCGCCGGACCCCGCCCCGTCGCGTCGATCATGGACTCGTGGTGTCGTACTTGCGGGAGTTGGGATGGCTTTGTCACCCACCACAATTCCATGATCGACCCCAGCGGGGGTCGCGGGGGTCGCGGCCTGCGCTGGGACGCCGTTCTTGCGGGGGCGACGCTTCGCGCTGGTCGTACGGGGGCCGTAGCCGACCAGGACCGCCGTGCGGCCGCCCGGGGCGGCGCCGCCGATGAGGCCGGGCTCGACCATGCCCTCGGCGGGGGCCACCTCCACGGCCGCCAGCGACGCCGCCGACGGAGTGGGCAGGTCACCGGTGGGCGTGGCCGTGGTGGACGGGACGTCCAGTGGACCCGCTCCCGGGTCGGTGTCGATCGCGATGATCGGCGTACCGACCTCGACCGTGGTGCCCTCGGGGTGGTGGATGGCCTGCACCTGTCCGGCCCACTTCGCCGGGATCTCCACCGCCGCCTTGGCCGTCTCGACCTCGACGATCGGTTGGTTCAGCTCGATGGTGTCGCCGACCTTGACCAGCCAGGCCAGGATCTCGCCCTCGGTCAGCCCTTCGCCCAGGTCGGGCAGGTTGAACGTCTTGATCCGGGACATGTCGCTCACCAGCCGAAGGTGCGGTCGACGGCGTCGAGCACCCGGTCGAGGTCGGGCAGGTACTCCTCCTCCACCCGGGCCGCCGGGTAGGGGGTGTCGAAGCCGGTCACCCGCAGCACGGGCGACTCCAGGGAGTAGAAGCACTCCTCGGTGATGCGGGCGGCCAGTTCGGCGCCCAGCCCGATGTTGGACGGCGCCTCGTGCACCACGACCGCGCGGCCGGTGCGCTTCACCGACTCGTAGACCGCGCCCAGGTCCAGCGGGGACAGCGTGCGGAGGTCGATGACCTCCAGCTCCCGGCCGTCCTCGGCGGCGGCCGTCGCGGCCTCCAGGCACGTGCGCACCATCGGGCCGTACGCCAGCACGGTCACGTCCGTGCCGGGCCGCACCACCCGGGCCGAGTGCAGCGGGTACGCGTCGGACAGCGACGCGTCCAGGTCCACCTGGCCCTTCTCCCAGTAGCGCCGCTTGGGCTCCAGGAAGACGATCGGGTCGTCGGACGCGATGGCCTGCTGGATCATCACGTACGCGTCCTGCGGGTTTGAGCAGGTCACGACCTTCAGACCGGCGGTGTGCGCGAAGTACGCCTCCGGCGACTCGGAGTGGTGCTCGACCGCGCCGATGCCGCCGCCGAACGGAATGCGGATCACCATCGGGATTCTGAGCTTGCCGCCGGAGCGGTAGTGCATCTTGGCCACCTGCGACACGATCTGGTCGTACGCGGGGTAGACGAAGCCGTCGAACTGGATCTCGCAGACCGGTCGGTAGCCACGGATGGCCAGGCCGACGGCGGTGCCGATGATGCCGGACTCGGCGAGCGGGGTGTCGATCACCCGTTGGTCGCCGAAGTCCTTCTGCAGTCCGTCGGTGATCCGGAAGACGCCGCCGAGCTTGCCGACGTCCTCGCCCATGATGACGACCTTGTTGTCGTTCTCCAGCGCGCGGCGCAGACCGGTGTTGAGGGCCTTGCCGAGGGTGAGCGTCTCCGTGGCCATCAGTGGGCGCTCCCCTCGAACGACTCCATGTAGCGGTTGAACTGCGCACGCTGCTCGTCGAGCAGCGGGGAGCCGTTGGGGTAGACGTGGTCGAACATCGTCACCGGCTCCGGGTTGGGCATGCTGAGCACCCGCTCGCGCAGGTGCACCGACTCGCGGCGGGCCTG
Source organism: Micromonospora sp. NPDC049662 (assembly GCF_040675055.1). Classification (NCBI taxonomy): domain Bacteria; kingdom Bacillati; phylum Actinomycetota; class Actinomycetes; order Micromonosporales; family Micromonosporaceae; genus Micromonospora; species Micromonospora sp. NPDC049662. Next base: position 42,126 of record NZ_JBFAOC010000004.1, on the reverse strand, counting down.
CTCGTCGACCTCGACGAAGAAGGCCGCGTCGGCGATCTGCTGCTTCTCCAGGAAGGTCTTGACCCGCAGGATCGGGTCCTTCGCCTGCCACGACTCCACCTCGCTGGCGATCCGGTAGCGGGTCGGATCGTCGGAGGTGGTGTGCGCGCCCATCCGGTAGGTGTACGCCTCGATCAGGCTCGGGCCCTGCCCGTGCCGCGCGTTGTCCAGCGCCGTGCGGGTCACCGCGTACGACGCCAGCACGTCGTTGCCGTCCACCCGTACGCCGGGGAAACCGAAGCCGGCGGCCCGCTGGTAGAGCGGGACGCGGGTCTGTCGCTCCAGCGGCTCGGAGATGGCGTACTGGTTGTTCTGGCAGAAGAAGACTAGCGGCGCGTTGAACACGCTGGCCCAGACGAACGCCTCGTTGACGTCGCCCTGGCTGGTGGCCCCGTCACCGAAGTAGGCGATCGCGGCCTCGCCGTCGTCGGTGCCGACCTTGCCGTCCATGGTGATGCCCATGGCGTACCCGGTCGCGTGCAGGGTCTGCGCCCCGATGACGATCGTGTACATGTTGAACTTGAACTCGTTCGGGTCCCAGCCGCCCTGGTCGACGCCGCGGAACAGGCCGAGCGGCATGATCGGGTCGATGCCCCGGCAGTAGAGGACGCCGTGCTCCCGGTAGGTCGGGAAGGCCATGTCCTGGGTACGCAGGGCGCGCCCCGAGCCGACCTGCGCCGCCTCCTGGCCCAGCAGGCTGGCCCAGAGGCCCAGCTCGCCCTGCCGCTGCAACGCGGTCGCCTCGGCGTCCAGCTTGCGGACCAGCACCAGGTCGCGGTAGAGCCCGCGGTACTCCTCGTCGGTGAAGTCGACGCGGTACTCGGTGCCGTCCGGTCCGGTGGCGCTGTCGATCCGCTCGCCTTCGGGGGTGAGCAGCTGCACCAGCTCGGGGTTGCCGGCCGCGCCCTTTCTGGAGCGGGGAGCTGCCCGCCTGCTGCGGGTGGTGCCCCCGGGGTCGCCCTTTGCCATCGGTCTCTCCCTGTCGTGTCTGCGTCGGCACCGGGGGGTCACCCGGCCACGCAACTCGTGCGCCTGTCCGGCTGCTGCCGGACCGGTTCCTGGCGGCCGCGCCTAGCCCGGGTGGGGGTTGCCGCGCGGCGTGAGCCGGGTTCTGGCCGAACCCGGATCGGGAGCGCCGGCGCCGGGCCGCGTCTGCCGCGGGGGTGCGCGGAGGTCGCGGCTGCGTTGCCGTCGTGCTCCATATTCGCAGAGCAGGTGAGCGTGCCCACAGTACGCCCGGGTCGCATTCCGACCGTCTACGGTTTGCCGCCCTTTGTCGCCATCATGCCGCTGCGCGTCCACCGGGTGATCCGGTGCTGATTCGTCACCGTTCGGTCAGTGCCGCGTGTCGACACGCGGTGGGTGTTGGCTGACGGACCGTAACTGGGCGAGGCTGATTACGCAGGATCGCGCCGATCGGGTGATTAGCCGGATTACACCCTCGCGCGGTGCCCACAGCGACCCGCAGGGTCCGACGACGAGGGGTGTGCGGTGGACGAGTCAGGTGACGGGCCCGGCACACCCGTGCTCGGCCGCCACCGTTCGCCGGGCGGCTACCGCCGGGTGATCGGCGCGCACCGGGCATCCGGCGCGGGTGGTCCCTCCCGGGGATACCTGCTCACCGTCGCACTTCTGGCCGGCACCGCGTCGATGCCCGTGCTCGCGGCGATCAGCGCGGGCTCGGCCACTCCCGGCACCTCCGCGTTGCCGGACACCAGCACGCCGTTCATCCCGACCCCGTCGGTCGGACCGGTGGTCATCCCGATGCCGGTGACCAGTCAGCCGCCGTCGCCCGTGCTCCCGTCTCCCGGCCCGCCCAGCGCCGGCCCGACCGCGACCACCGGCTGGCTGCCCGGCGCGCCCCGGCGTGTCCCGGACGACTCGTGGTACGGCCCGCACGTCGACGACCGGGTGCCCACCCGCCGGGTGGTGTCCGCGCCGCCGGCGCCCCGGCCCACCCGCAGCGCCCCGCCGGCCGGGCCACCGGCCAGCCCGTCGCCGGTGCCGTCGCCGACCGCGCCCCCGGATCCGGATCCGGACCCGACCGAGACGTCCACCCCGAGCCCGTCGCCGACCGATCCGACGACCCCCACCGCCACCGATCCGGGAACCCCCGCCACGACCGACCCGACGACCCCCACCGATCCGACGACCCCCACCGATCCGACGACTCCCACCGCCGTCCCCACCAGCACCCTCTCCGCCCCGGCGACCACCGCCCCGCCGTCGCCCACCCCACGCCCATCCCCCACCCCACGCCCATCCCCCACCCCACCCCCATCCGCCACCTCAGCCACCTCACCCGAGCCCACCACCGCGCCGTCCCCGACGCTCGCGCCCGGTCCCGCCGCCGCACCCGGAGACCCCCGCGATCTTGCACTTCCTGTCGCGACATAAGACTCGATACGCCCATATCGACAACCCAAACCGCAAGATCGGCGCGATCGTGGACGCCCCGCCCGGACCCACGACGTCAAGCGCTCCGGCGACCCTGCGCGGCCCATCACCCGCGGAACTCCGGTGATCAAGAGCTTTGCGTCAAGGATCGTGGTCGCGATGACGCAAACTTCTTGATCACCGCGAGCGACCGCGGGGGGCGCGGGGGGTGGGGTGGGGTGGGGGCGTTGGGTGGGTCGGGCTGGCGGCGGCGGGACCTGTGCATTCGAGGGCCGTCTCGGCGGTACGGTGACGGGCAGGTGCCGCCGAGACGGCGCTGGTCAGCGGTGGCGAGTAGCAGGGGGTGGCGTGGGCGGCGGTGCGGAACCCCGCCCGGTCGCCCCTCGTCCCGGTCCGGGGCTGCGGGTCGCCCGGCTCGTCACCGAGCTGACCGCGCCGGCCGTGCTGGTGTCGCTACTGATCATCACCGTGAGCTGGCACAGCAGTCGGGACAGCGTTCGAGGGCTGGTGTGGGGCCTGCTCGCGACGGTCTTCGTCACCGGCATCCCGTTCGCCTACATCGTCGGTGGGGTCCGCCGGGGGCGACTCACCGACCACCACATCGGCCGTCGGGAGCAGCGCCGGGTGCCGCTGCTGGTCGGACTCGGCTCGGTCACCGCCGGGCTGGCCCTGCTCGTCGTCCTCGGCGCACCACGGCCCCTGCTGGCGCTGGCGGTGGCGGGGCTGGTCGGACTGGTGGTCGCCGTTTCGGTGAGCCACTGGTGGAAGATGTCGATCCACTCGGCGGTCTCCGCCGGCACCCTGGTCATCCTGGCGCTGACCTTCGGACGCGGGCTCCTGGTCGCCGCGCCGCTGTTGGGCGTGGTCGGCTGGGCCCGGGTACGCCTGCGGGACCACACCGTCGCGCAGGTGCTCGCCGGCGGGGTGCTCGGCGCGCTGATCGCCGCCGTCGTCTTCGGTGCCCTGCGCTGAGCGGGCGAAACCACGCGGCCGAGCGGACCCGTCGGGCGGGTGGCCTGGTGCTGCCACCCGCCCGGATGCCGTCAGGCGCCGTCGTCGGCGAGTCGGTGCCGGTTCGCCTCGATCCAGGCGTCGAGCGCGGCCGGGTCGTCCGGGTCCACGCCGTCGGCCATGAGTTGCGCGACGGCCGCCGTGGCCGGGCTACGCCGCTCGCCGGTCGAGTAGAGCCGGGCGAACTCCGGCACCATCTCCTCGATCGCCTCGTCGGTCCGTTCGGCGGCGGCCTCGGGCAGCCCGCGCTGCTGTGACGCGTACCGGGCCCAGGCGCGCAGCACCCGGGGCAGCATCGCCGCGTCGTCCATGTCGAGCACGGCACGGCGGTGCACCCAGTCGAGCAGGAAGAGCCCGGACACCGCCGGACTCCACCGCATCGGGTCGGAGTCGGGGAAGGACGCCGCGTGGTCCAGCAGCAGGCTCAGGCAGAAGTGCAGCGACGCGAGCTCGGGACCGTCGACGCTGTCGAGCCCGAACCGGGCGGCTTCTGGCGACGCCAGGAACCGCCGGACCAGGTCGGTGCGTTCGGCGGCGGACAGCGGTTCGACCTCCGCCGGGCCGGTCGGTCCGGCGGCCATGGGCAGCACCGCGAGCCGGGCGCCCACGAGCGCGCGGTCGGTGGCGAGCGAGCCCTCGCCGGGCAGTTCGCCCAGGTCGTCGGTGACCGAGAGGTGACGGGCCACCTCGCCCCGCAGGCGGGACGGGTCCTCGGTGCGGAACCAGGTCAGCTCGTCGTCCGCGCACATCTGCCGGACCTGGTCCAGGATCCGTTCGGCGGGCCCGCCGACGAAGATGTCCTTGGTGATTCCGATGTTGTGGTCGACGAGGGCCACCAGCGCGTGCTCCGGGCCGCCGGCCGAATCGTCGTACGCGAAGGTGGCGAGGTAGGAGGTCTGGTCGCCGTAGACGTCGCCGTACGCCCAACTGCCGGTGAGGTGCACCCGGGTGAGCTGGCTGGACCAGGCGGGGGCCTGGCTGCCGGGGCGTACCCGCTCGACGCCCTCGGCGGTCGGGACGAGGGCGGCGAAGACCTGGCGGATGGTGGTCGCCGCCGCGATCCGGCGGCGGGCGGTGGCGGCGAGGAAACCGGTGACGAACTCCCGTACGGCGGTGTCGCGGTCGGTCTCCGCGATTGCGTAGACACTGCCCAGCAGCGCGCTGCCGAGCATCTCGGCGTCGAGGGCGGACTCCAGCTTGGTCACGTCGCGTGCGGCGTGCAGCACCGCGTCGTAAGGGGTCTGAGGCGTGGCCATGCTTCGACCCTACGCCGCTCGGGGCGTACGCAGAGGCGTCAGCGGCGGGCAGCCTCACCGAGCGCGTCGCGCGCCTGCGCGTACGAGGTGAGCACGATCCGTACCGGGGCGAGCACGTACTCCTCGCCGACCGAGGCGACCCGGACCGTCAGCCGCTGCCGGGCGCGGGCCCGCGCACGTTGGGCCGCCCAGCGCACGACCGGTCGGGTCAGCGCCGCCGTCAGCAGCCCGGCCAGCAGGCCACCGAGCAGCAGCACGGTCGGCATCGGCACCTGCCCGACCATGGGGTTGTCCAGCGCGGGCAGGCCGAGCGCCCGCAGCGCGTAGCCGAGCGCCAGCCAGCCCAGGCCGACGGCGGCGGCCAGGGTGACCAGCCACTGCACGCCACCGACGACCCGCCACCACACCGGCTGATGGTCGAGGCCGAGGTCCGTGCCGGCGATCGCGCGGTCCAGCGCGTCCGGCAGGTCGTCGAGGCGGGACCGGGCCGCGGAGGTCACCGCCGTCGGCCAGGCGGCGGGCAGGTCGCCGCCGGCCCGGTCGGCCACCGCACGGATCGCCAGACCGAGCGCCGACCGCTGGGCGGCCGTCGGGTCGGGCACCGAGGTCGCCGCCACCAGGCTCTCGGCGGGGTCGGCGTCCGCGCCGGCCGGGCCGGGCAGGTGCAGCCGGCGCAGCGGGTCGGGCCGCAGCCGCCGCCAGCCCCGGACCACCGGCCAGCCGGTGGCCGCGCCGGCCCGATGTCGGTACGCCCGCTCCACCGCCTCGCTCACCGCCGGTACTCCGGCGGCGCCGGCCAGTGCCCGGTTCAACCCGGCGACGGTCGCGTCGTCGGGACCGCCCCCCGGCCGGGCCGAGCCGATCATCTCGTCCAGCCCGGCGACCACGGTGTCGACGTCGCCGGCCAGTCGACGCAGGGCGGCCTGCCGCTCGGCGACCGTGCGCTCCAGCGCGCTGCGCAGCCCGACCATGCCGGCCGGGTCGATGGCGGTGGTGGCGAGCAGGGGTACGCCGGTCAGCCCGTCGGAGTCGAGCAGTCGGCGCAGGTCGTCCAGGACGCGGGGCAGCTCGGCCGCCGGCAGCCGGTCGGCCTGGTTGAGCACGACCAGGGTGACGTCCCGGTGCCGGTGGAACTCGCGCAGGTAGCTGTCGTGAATGACCCGGTCGGCGTACTTCTGCGGGTCGACCACCCAGACCACCTGGTCGACCAGGCCGAGCAGCCGGTCGACTTCGAGGCGGTGGGACCGCTGGACCGAGTCGAAGTCGGGCAGGTCGAGCAGGATCAGGCCGTGCAGGGGCGTCTCGTCGTCGCCGTCGAGCGCGCTCTCGCGGACGAAGCGGTGCCGGGGCAGCACCCCGATCCAGTCGAGCAGCCGGTTGGCGTCCTCCAGTGGCCCCCACACGCACGCGTGCGTCACGCCGGTGGTGGGTCGGCGGACGCCGACCGGTGAGAGTTCGAGCTGGGCCAGCGCGTTGAACAGGCTGGACTTGCCGCTGCCGGTCGCGCCGGCGAGGGCGACGACGGTGTGGTCGCGGGACAGGGCGAGCCGGGTGCCGGCCCGTTCGACCAGGGTGTGCGCGGGCACCAGTTCGGCGTCGGGCAGCAGACCGTCGACGGCGGTCAGGAGGCGGCGTACGGCGTCCAGGCGGGCGATCAGCCCGTCCGCGTCGATCCGCTGGTTGCCGCGGAAGGCTTCGCGTACCCGGCCGGCGATGTTGCTCATCGCGAACTCTCCTCGTCACCGGCCGGCGGGTTGCCGTCGTCGCTGGCCAGGCCACTGCGGTGCCGGGCCAGCTCGACCCGCCCGGCGGCCTGGCGCAGCGTCTCGCCGGCCGCCTTCGTGGGCCGGGCGTCGGCGGTGCGGGTGAGGAAGCGGTCGGCCTCCGCGTCCAGCAGCGTCCGCACCCGCGCCAGGAGGTCGACCCGGGCCTTGGCGGCAAGGGTACGCACCGCCTGGTCGCCGAAGATCGCCTGGAGTACGGCCTGCGCGGCGACCGTCGTGCCGGCCCCCGTCGCCACCTCCAACCCGGTGGGGATGAACGCGGTCGAGGCGAACACGGCGATCATCACGGCCAGCCCGGTGGCGTTCACCGCGTACGCGGCCGTCCGGGCCACGAAGCGCTTGTCGCCGCCCTCGACGCGGACCAGCTCCAGCACCCCGCGCTGCCAGTCCCGGACCATCCGCTCGGCGCGTTCGGGCAGGTCTCCACTCGGGTGGGCGAGCGCCGGATCGAGCAGATCCGCGCCGGCCGGGTGCGCCTTCCACCCGGTGTACGCGGATTCGGCGGCCTCGGACGCCACCCCGCGCAGCAGGGTGACGAGTTGCGACTCGATGGCGTTGCGCAGTTCGGCGGAGGGCGCGGGACGGCCGGTGACGGCGGCCACCACCCGGTCCCGGAGACGCCCGATGCGGGCCTCCAGCGTGCGGAAGAACTCGCCCGTGCCGACGAACTCCTGCCAGCGGGCCAGCACCTCGCCGCGCAACAGTCGACCGTCCCGCAGACCCTGCTCCACGGTCCGTTCGGCACTGCGGTACGCCGCCCGTACCCTCTCGTCCAGCGCGTCGGCGGCGGTGACCTGCTCGTCGGCGGCGTCGGCCAGCTCCTCGACGGCGGGGTGCAGGGCGGCCAGCGCGCCGTCGAGCGTCTGCCGGACCACCGCGGCGCGGGCGTCGGCGTCGGCGGCCAGTCGGGCGAACCATTCGGCCAGCGGCGCCGTGGCCCCCTCGGGCAGCAGCCCCTGACCGTCGACCCAGGTCTCCGGCAGCACGAACAGGGGGGCGCGGTCGAGGCCCTGGGCGGCGAGCATCTCGGCGAGGTGCGCGGCGATCTCGTCGCTGGCCTCGGCGGGGACGCGGTCGAGCACCATGGCGATCACGGCACCCCGGGCCCGTGCGCTGCGCAGCAGCTCCCACGGCACCGCGTCGGCGTACCGGGCGGCGGTGGTGACGAACAACCACAGGTCGGCGGCGGCGAGTAGTTGGCTCGCGAGCGCGCGGTTGGCGTCGACCACCGAGTCGATGTCCGGCGCGTCGAGGAACGCGAGGCCCGGGGGGAGGGCCGGCGCGGTCACCAGGTGCAGGGAGCGCGGGTCATCGCTCGGCTCGGTCGTACGCGTCAACCCGGGCAGCAGGTCGCCCTGCCGGAACCAGGTCGCGTCGGCCGGGTTGCACACCAGCACCGGGGAGCGGGTGGTGGGTCGCAGCACCCCGGCGGCGCTGACCCGGGCCTTGACCAGGCTGTTGACCAGGGTCGACTTGCCCGCGCCGGTGGAGCCGCCGACGACCACGAGCAGTGGGGCGTCCAGCCGGGCGAGTCGGGGCAGCAGGTAGTCGTCGAGTTGGTCGGTGAGGGCGTTGGCGGCCTGCCGGGCGGAGGTGGCCGAGGGCAGCGCGAGCGGATAGCGGGTGGCGCCGATCGCGGCCCTCAGGCCCGACAGCGCGCCGGGGAGGCTGTCGTCCCCGCTGGTGACGGAGGGCTCCTCCGCGGCGTCCGGAGGGACGGTGCGGGCGGCGACGGCGGGCGCGCCGGAACGGGTGGCGGAGTCGCCGTGCGTCGTCACCGCTAAAGCGTGCCCGACCGATGCAAGGGAAGACAACCGGACGGTAATAACGTCTGGGTTGCGTCGGGTCGGCTCAACTCGACTTGACGATTCGCGGACGCGTGGCACTATTGAGTCAAGTTCACTCAACTTGTGGTGGGGCCCGCTGCGGGCGGCGCCCGCCGAGCAGTCGCGGGCGGTGCCCGTCACCTGCACAACCTTACGAAGCGAGGAAGCGAAGATGGCACGTGCGGTCGGTATCGACCTCGGCACGACGAACTCCTGCGTCAGCGTTCTCGAGGGCGGTGAGCCCACCGTCATCGCCAACGCTGAGGGCTCGCGGACGACCCCGTCGATCGTCGCGTTCGCCCGCAACGGCGAGGTGCTCGTCGGCGAGGTCGCGAAGCGCCAGGCGGTGACCAACCCGGACCGGACGATCCGCTCGGTCAAGCGTGAGGTCGGCACGAACTGGTCCGTCGACATCGACGGCAAGAAGTACACCCCGCAGGAGATCTCGGCCCGGACCCTGATGAAGCTCAAGCGGGACGCCGAGGCGTACCTGGGCGAGCAGATCACCGACGCGGTGATCACCGTCCCGGCCTACTTCAACGACAGTCAGCGTCAGGCCACCAAGGAGGCCGGTGAGATCGCCGGCTTCAACGTCCTGCGGATCGTCAACGAGCCGACCGCGGCCGCCCTGGCGTACGGGCTGGACAAGGGCTCCAAGGAGCAGACCGTCCTGGTTTTCGACCTTGGTGGCGGCACCTTCGACGTGTCGTTGCTGGAGTTGGCCGAGGGCGTCATCGAGGTCAAGTCGACGAGCGGTGACAACCACCTCGGTGGCGACGACTGGGACCAGCGGATCATCGACCACCTGGTCAAGACGTTCCGCGGTGAGCACGGCATCGACCTCGGTCAGGACAAGATGGCCCTCCAGCGCCTCCGTGAGGCCGCCGAGAAGGCCAAGATCGAGCTGTCCGCCGCTACCACCACCAACATCAACCTGCCGTACATCACCGCCGGTTCCGCCGGCCCGCTGCACCTCGACGTGACGCTGAGCCGCGCCGAGTTCCAGCGGATGACGCAGGACCTGCTGGACCGCTGCAAGGGCCCGTTCGAGCAGGCCGTGAAGGACGCCGGGATCAAGATCTCGGACGTCGAGCACGTCATCCTCGTCGGTGGTTCGACCCGGATGCCCGCCGTGACCGACCTGGTCAAGCAGCTCACCGGCCGGGACCCCAACAAGGGCGTCAACCCGGACGAGGTCGTCGCCGTCGGCGCCGCCCTGCAGGCCGGTGTGCTCAAGGGTGAGGTCAAGGACGTCCTGCTGCTCGACGTGACCCCGCTGAGCCTGGGCATCGAGACCAAGGGCGGCATCTTCACCAAGCTCATCGAGCGCAACACCACCATCCCGACCAAGCGCTCCGAGGTGTTCACCACCGCCGACGACAACCAGCCGTCGGTGCTGATCCAGGTGTTCCAGGGCGAGCGGGAGATCGCGGCCTACAACAAGAAGCTCGGCACCTTCGAGCTGACCGGCCTCCCGCCGGCGCCGCGCGGCGTGCCGCAGATCGAGGTCGCCTTCGACATCGACGCCAACGGCATCGTCAACGTGCACGCCAAGGACCTGGGCACCGGCAAGGAACAGAAGATGACGATCACCGGCGGCTCCTCGCTGCCGAAGGACGACATCGAGCGCATGCGCCGGGACGCCGAGGAGCACGCGGAGGAGGACAAGCGTCGCCGCGACGACGCCGAGACCCGCAACGTGGCCGAGGCGCTGCAGTGGCAGACCGAGAAGTTCCTGGCCGAGAGCGGCGACAAGCTGCCCAGCGAGAACCGGGAGCAGCTCAACGAGGCGCTCGGCGAGCTGCGGGGCGCCCTGGGCGGCCAGGACATCGAGAAGATCAAGTCGGCGCACGAGAAGCTGGCACAGGTCTCCCAGCAGGCGGGTTCGCTGCTCTACGCCCAGCAGGCCGAGCAGGGCCAGCCCGGCGGCGAGGCCGGCCCGGGTGCGACCGGCGCGACCGGTGCCACGGGTGGCGCCCAGACCGGCGGTGCGGACGACGTGGTCGACGCGGAGATCGTGGACGAGGACGGCAAGAAGTGACTGCCCACCTCCGACACGTATCCACGGCGAAGGGATGAGGTAGCCCCATGACGCAGAAGCCACGAGCCGCCGACTCGGACGACGCCGGGTCGACGCCGGGTGGCTCCGCGCCCACGGAGTCGACCACCGACGCCGAGGAGCGGGTCGTCATCCGCAACAACCGCAAGCTCAGTGACGCGACGGAGCCGGAGGGCACCGCCGCCGACGCGGAGACCGGCGCACCGGCCGAGGGTCTGGTCGAGGACGCCGAGGTCGTGGTCGACGAGATCGAGGCCGAGGTCAACGCCACCGACGGGCCGGAACCCTCCGGTCCGCCGGTGGTGGACGCCCCGGCGCAGCCGGTGGGCGGCACCGGGACCACGCTCGGCGCCGAGTTGGAGGCACTCCGCGCCGAGCTCGACGAGCGGACCAGGGACCTGCAGCGGGTGTCGGCGGAGTACGCCAACTACCGCAAGCGGGTCGACCGTGACCGTGCCCTGGTGCAGGAGCAGGCGACCGGCTCGGTGCTGGCCGCGCTGCTGCCGATCCTCGACGACCTGGACCGGGCACGGGAACACGGCGACCTGGTCGGACCGTTCGGAACGGTGGCGGACCAGCTCACCGCCGCGCTGGGCAAGTTCGGCCTGACCGCCTTCGGCGAGCAGGGCGACCCGTTCGACCCGACCCGGCACGAGGCCGTCGCGCACCAGACCTCGGCCGAGGTCGGCGAGCCGACCTGCGTGCAGGTCATGCGGCGCGGCTACCAGCTCGGTGAGCGGCTGCTGCGCCCCGCGCTGGTCGCGGTCGCGGATCCGGAATAGTGCGAGACGGTGACCGGGCCGTCCCGCCCCCCGCACTGCGGCGGGCGGGACGGCCGGGCCACGACGGTCGGAAGGGGGTGGACCGGTGAGTTCGAAGGACTGGCTCGAGAAGGACTTCTACGCCGTGCTCGGCGTGGACAAGGCCGCCTCCGCGGATGACATCAAGAAGACGTACCGCAAGCTGGCCCGGGAATCGCACCCGGATCACAATCCGGGCGACCCGAAGGCCGAGGAGCGGTTCAAGGCTGTCTCCGAGGCGTACAACGTGCTGTCGGACGCCGGCCGTCGCCGGGAGTACGACGAGATGCGTTCGCTGTTCGGTTCGGGCGCGTTCCGGCGCAACGCCCGCGCCGGCGGCCAGCCGGGCGGGATGCCGTTCGACGTCTCCGACCTGTTCGGCGGCGGAGCGGGCGGCGGCGACCGCCGCTTCGGCGGTGGCGCCGGTTTCCAGGACCTGTTCAGCTCGATCTTCTCGGGCGGGCAGGCCGGTGGGCAGGCCGCGGCGCGTGGTCCGGCCCGGGGCCGGGACGTCGAGACCGAGGTGGCGCTCGACTTCGGCGACGCGGTGCGCGGGGTGACCCTGCCGCTGACGTTGCGCGCCCCCGGTGTCTGCGACACCTGTCACGGCAACGGCGCCAAGCCCGGCACCCAACCGCGTACCTGCCCGGTCTGCCACGGCGCCGGGGTGACGACCCGCAACCAGGGGTCGTTCAGCTTCTCCGAGCCGTGCGGCAACTGCCAGGGTGTCGGGACCGTGGTGGAGGAGAAGTGCCCGGAGTGCCACGGCAGCGGCGGGGTCACCAAGACCCGCACGATGAACGTGCGCTTTCCGGCCGGGGTGGCCGACGGCCAACGCATCCGGCTGGCCGGGCGCGGCGAGCCGGGTGAGCGCGGTGGCCCGGCCGGCGATCTGTTCGTGCACGTGAAGGTTCGACCGGACGAGTTGTTCGGGCGTACCGGAGACGACCTGACGTTGACGGTGCCGGTGACCTTCCCGGAGGCCGTGCTCGGCACGGACCTGCGGGTGCCCACGCTCGACGGCGCGGTGACGCTGCGGGTGCCGCCGGGCACGCCCAGCGGGCGGGTGCTGCGGGCCCGGGGCAAGGGCGTGGTCCGCCGCGACGGGCAGGCCGGCGATCTGCTGGTCACCCTGGACGTGGTGGTGCCCGCCCGACTGACGGACGAGGCGCGGGCCGCGCTGGAGGCGTTCGCCGAGCAGAGTTCGCCGGCGGCGCGGGAACATCTCGACGCGCGTGTGCGTCGGGTCGGATAGTCCGGTGGGATGGACGCGGAGGTGAGCGGGATGTCGGGCGAGTTCCTCGGTTCGGGTGACCCTGCCTACGAGGCCAAGGTGCTCATGATCTCGGTGGCGGCGCGGATGGCGGGGATGCACCCGCAGACCCTGCGCCAGTACGACCGGCTGGGGCTGGTGCAGCCTGGCCGGGCGGCTGGCGGTGGTCGTCGCTACAGCGTCCGGGACGTGGTGCTGCTGCGCGAGGTGCAGCGGCTCAGCCAGGACGACGGGATCAACCTCGCCGGCGTCAAGCGGATCATCGGCTTGGAGCGGCTGCTGGAGCAGGCGCAGCAGCGGGTCGCGCGGTTGGAGGCGGAGTTGGACGCCGCCTACCGCCGGGTGGCCGAGCTGGAGTCGCTGGCGCGCTTCCCGGGTCGGGATCTGGTGCCGACCAACCGCACGTCCACCGCGTTGGTGGTCTGGCGTCCGCGCCGCAACACCGACCGCTGACCCCACGTACCGCTTCCTCGGCCCGGCCCGCGCTCCGATTTCCCGGCGCGGACCGGGCCGCTTCCGTTAACCTGTCGATACGGGGTCCAAACGGCTTAATTCGGGCCTACCGGCATGGCGAGGGGGAGCGATGGCGGAGCCGGCGAAGAAAGTCGCTCAGCAGACGGAGGAGCGGTTGGAAAGCCTGGCTGACACCGTCCGCGAGAAGTTCGACAAGGTCACCGAGGGAACGTTCCGCGACCGGATCAAGGAGGGACGGTTCGCCGAGCAGGGCGAGCCGACCCAACCGGAACCGGACCGCAAGCGCGACTGAACCGGCGACCGACGTACGGGCCGGGACCCACGGGGGGTCCCGGCCCGTTCGCCACGCCGCCCCTACCCCGCCGATCTTGCACTTTCGTACGGTGAAATGTTCCGATTCCCGGAGTAAGTCGGCACAGAAAGTGCAAGATCGGCGCAATGAGGGGCGCGGGCTCAGCCGAGGCGGCGGTTCTCGCGGACCAGGCCGCCCTCGCACCAGTCCCGGTAGACGAAGAGATCCGGCCGGGCCAGCAGTACGCGGCCGTTGTGCGCCCAGATCTTCATCAGCTCGTCGCCGTCGCGTTCGGCCTGCTCCACGAGTTTGCGGAAGCGGCGCTTGGGATGGGCCCGGAAGTTCGTCCGGATGCCGTCGGCGGCGTAGATGTAGAGGCAGTGCAGCGCGAAGCGCCGGGCCGGGCACGTCGGGTCCATGGCCAGATCGAAGAGCGTCAACACCAGCCGGTCACCCGAGACCAGCAGGTCCCAGTCGGGTGGCATGGACGCCAACGGGACCGAATCCGGCTGGTACGCCCAAGCTCGCAACTCCGCCGGGCTCGGATCGACGGGGTTCGCGAAGCCGTGGAACGTCGACTCCTGCACGCTCACCGGCCAACCTTCCGCTCTCGCCCGCGGGTGGCAACGCTGCCTGCGGACCCTGGCTGCTGGGGCGAAACGGTAACCCGCCGTCGGTTACTGCGGTAGTACCCGTAAGGCGCAATTCGGCAACCGTTGGCCGGCCCGACCCGAACGGCCGTTCGGGTGCCCTGGCCAGCGCCGCTGTCGCACCTCACCCGGGCAGGACAGCGGCGGCGAACGTCAGTCGTGGACGGGAACCGGTTGACGCCGCTGGGCCGAGGCGCGGTTGCGCAACCACCGCTTGAACCACGGGAAGTCGGGCAGCCGGGCCAGGACCGGTCCGGTCACCACGGTGATCAGGACGTACGTCGCGGCGAGCGCGGCCAACCGCGGCTCGACGCTGCCGGCCGCGACCGCGAGGCCGGCGATGACGATGGAGAACTCACCTCGGGGTACGAGCGCCAGACCGGCCCGCCAGCGACCGGGTTCGGCGATGCCGACCCGGCGGGCCGCCAGGTAACCGGTGAGCGTCTTCGTGCCCATGGTGACCACGGCCAGCGCGAGCGCCGGCAGCAGCACCGGCGGGATGTCCTGCGGGCTGGTGGTCAGGCCGAAGAACACGAAGAACACGGCTGCGAACAGGTCCCGCAGTGGCGAGAGCAGCTCGGTCGCGTGGTGGGCCACCGGGCCGGAGAGCGCGATGCCGACCAGGAACGCGCCGACGGCCGCCGACACCTGCAGCGACGCCGCGATGCCCGCGATCAGCAACGTCAGGCCGAGTACGCCGAGCAGCAGCGCCTCCGGGTCCTTCGCCGACAGGGCGGACGAGATCAGGTGGCCGTACCGGATGGCGACCACCAGCACGATCAGCACCGTGCCCACCGCGACGGTGAGCGCGATCCCGCCGCCGAGCAGGCCGGTGCCGGCCAGTACGGCGGTGACCAGCGGCAGGTAGAGCGCCATCGCCAGGTCCTCGATGACGAGCACCGAGAGGATCACGGGGGTCTCGCGGTTACCGAGGCGACCCAGGTCGGCGAGGACCTTGGCGATCACGCCGGACGAGGAGACCCAGGTGATGCCGCCGAGTACGAGGGCGGCCACCCAGTCCCAGCCGAGCAGCAGGGCGAACCCCGCGCCGGGCAGCGCGTTGAGCACCCCGTCGATCAGACCGGCGGGTGCCGCTGAGCGCAGGTTGCCGACAAGCTCGTTGGCCGAGTACTCCAGGCCGAGCATCACCAGCAGGAGGATCACGCCGATCTCGGCGCCGACCGCGAAGAACTCCTCGCTGGCGTCCAGCGGCAGCAGCCCGCCGTGCCCGAACGCGAGCCCGGCGAGCAGGTAGAGGGGGATGGGAGAGAGGCCGAAGCGGCGACTGAGCCGGCTCAGGAGCCCGAGCAGCAGGAGGAGCGCACCAACCTCGATGAGCAGTGTGGTGAAATCGTGCATCCGCCTCAGCCGTCCGGGTCACTGTCGGCGAGGATGGCGGACACACCGTCGAGACCTCTGCGGGTCCCGACGACGACCACCACGTCACCGGCGGCGAAGCGGAACGAGGGGAGCGGCGAGACGATGACCTCGCCGTCACGCAGCACCGCCACGATGGAGGCACTGGTGCGGGTACGCGCCTTGGTGTCCGCGAGCGGACGGTTGACGTACCGCGACCCCGCCGGGATGGCGATCTGCTCGGTGAGCAGCCCAGCGGCCTGCTCGCGCAGCCCGGAGAGCTGACCGAGCATCAGCGAAGCGCCGAGGATGTCGGCCAGCGCCTCCGCCTCGTCGTCCGTCAGCGGAATGTCCGCCTGGCAGGCGTCGGGATCGTCGGGGTCGTAGAGGACAAGATCACGGCGGCCGTTGCGGTGGGAAACCACGCCGAGCCGCCGGCCGGATTCGGTCACCAGATCGTGACGCACTCCGATGCCCGGTAAGGCAGTCTGTTCCACACGTACTCGCACCCGGGCAAGGCTACCGCTTCGGAGACGCCGATGATCGGACGGATATCGGGTCGGACAGTGGTGCTGCTGCTCGTAACTCTGTTGGCTGCGTGTTCGATCGGCGATGTCCGCCGTAAACCGCCGACCGCGTCGCCCGGGGCAACCGTCACCGCGCCGTCTCCAACGGCCGCCGTCGCGCGGGAGCGCCGCGTCCGGGTCGCCGTTCCCCAGCGGTACGACCCGCCGTACGTCGAGTTCGTCGACGCCGAGCGCGGCTACGCCCTCTTCGCCAACTGCGGCGAGCCGCCGCCCGACGACGCCTGTCCGGCGCGACTGTTCAGCACCGATGACGGCGGACGGTCCTGGCGGGAGTTGCGACATCCCCACCCGGCGGCGGAGAACCACCAGCTCTACGCCGCGCCGGGGGTTCTGACGCTGTGGAGTGAGCCGCACGGCTGGTGGACCTCGACCGACGGTGGCACCTCGTTCACGCACGCGCTGGACGGGCCGCCGCCGCAGTGGGTGGGCGCCCAGAGTCGATTTCAGGTGATCGAGGGCAGTGATCAAATCGGCGAGTGGGACGGCCAACGGCTGCGCCCGCTGGCCGCGCAGCCCCGCGTACCCGGATTGAACGCGGTCGACGCGGGCGACGGCCCGCTGCTGGTCGCGACCGGGGAGAAGGACGGGAAGCTGTACGCGGCTGTCTCCTTCGACCGGGGGCGGAGCTGGCAGCAGACCCCGGTGCCGGCACCCGACGGGCAAATCGCCGCTCTGAACGCCCACGTCGAGGGGGACGGGACGGCCTGGCTGGTCGGGACGCGCCCGGACCGCAGATCCTTCCCGGCGCTCTGGCGACTGCGCCGAGGGTGGGATCTGATCCGCGTCGACGGCGCTCCGCCACAAATCCAATCCGTCGCACCGATCGGCGGCGGGCTGCTCGCGGTGACCGGCCCGGCGGGCGCCGGGGCTGTCGGGGAGGACGGTCGCTACACCGGGTTGCCCTGGCCGATCGGCCCCGACCGCAGCCTGTCCGTGCTGACCGACGGCACGATCGTGGCCATCGGCGGGGACGGTGGGATCCTGCTCGGCGTCGGCTGGGTGACCGAGCGTCGCTGGACGAAGATCATCCTCGACAACGCCTGACGTCTAGCCTGATCGACTCGACGTCACGCAAGTCGGGGTGTCCGGACCTCCAGGACACCCCAACTTCCGGGAAACCGAGTCGATCAGAGCTGCGCGAAGAACTCGCGGATGTCGTCGACCAGGACGTCGGTCGCCTGGTGGGCGGCGTAGTGGCCGCCGACGTCACCGCGCCCCTCCACGTCGGTCCCGTAGGCCGTCCAGCGGACGATGTTCGCGTGGTCGCGATCGGCGAAGCGGCGGATGGACTGGAAGTCACCGGGGAACATGGCCACCGCGGTGGGCGTCGTGGTCGGCTCGGCCGGCTGCTCGTCGGCGTGGGCGTCCTCCCAGTAGAAACGGATCGCCGAGGCGGCCGTGCCGGTGAACCAGTAGAGGGCCACGTTGGCCAGGACGAAGTCGGCGTCCAGGCTCTCGTCGAAGAGTTGCGCGTTCCAGGCCAGCAGCCCGATGGGCGAGTCGGCCAGCGCGTACGCCAGGGTCTGCGGCTGCTGGCTGTGCACCTGGTTGAAGGAGAACTTGTTCTCGTAGAACCACTGGAGGTGCCCCAGCGCCGCCTGGTCCGCCTCGGAGAGGTCGGCGAACTCGGTCGGGTCGCCGGACGGGAACGAGAAGATCTGGGTGACGTGCACGCCGAGCACGTGCTTGCGGTCGATCCGACCCAGCTCCGGCGAGATCAACGAGCCGCCGTCGTTGCCGACCGCGCCGTAGCTGTCGTACCCCAGGCGGCTCATCAGCTCGGCCCAGGCGCGGGCCGTGCGGTGCCGGTTCCAGCCGGCGCTGCGGGTGGGGCCGGAGAATCCGAAGCCCGGCAGCGACGGGATGACCACGTGGAAGGCCGGTGCGGCCGGGTCGCTCGGCTCGGTGAGCGGGCCGATGACGTCCAGGTATTCGAGCACCGAGCCCGGCCAGCCGTGGGTGAGCACCAGGGCGGTGGCGTCCGGCCGGGACGACCTGACGTGCAGGAAGTGGATCTGCTCGCCGTCGATCTCGGTGACGAACTGCGGGTGGGTGTTGAGCCGAGCCTCGACGGCTCGCCAGTCGAACCCGTCGCGCCAGCGGTCGGCGAGCGCGCGGACCCGGTCGCCGCTCATCCCGTACGTGTCGCCGACGCCGGGCAGCTCGGCGGGCCAGATCGTGCGGTCCAGGCGGGCGGCCAGGTCGTCGAGGGCGGTCTGCGGGATCTCGACGCGGAACGGGCGGATCGCGGTGCCGGTCATCTCGGGACTCCTTCGGAACGGAATGTTTCGTTCTGCAATCACGGTAGCAGACCGGAACGATCCGTTCCAGTGGTAGCCTCGACCCATGTCGACGAAGCCCCTGGCCGGCCGCCGCGCCCAGGCCGCCCGCAACGACGAGGTGATCCTCGAAGCCGCCCGCGCCGTCTTCCTCGACGACCCGAAGGCCCCGATCGCCGCCGTCGCCGACCGCGCCGGCGTCGGGATCAGCGCGCTCTACCGGCGGTACGCGGGCAAGGAGGCCCTGCTGCGCCAGCTCTGCCACGACGGGCTGCGCCGCTACATCGCGGTGGCCGAGGAGGCGCACGCCGAGCCGGACGACTGGGCCGCGTTCGCCGGGTTCCTGGCCCGGGTGGTCGACGCCGACGTGCACTCGCTCACCGTCCACCTGGCCGGCACCTTCACGCCGACCGAGGAGATGGGTCGGGACGCGGTACGCGCGGGCGAGCTGGCCTCGGCGCTCGTCGAGCGGGCGCACGCCAGTGGGCGGCTGCGCGCCGACGTGGTCGTACAGGATCTGGGGCTGGTGCTGGAGGGGTGTGCGGCTGTGCGCGTACCCGACGTGGAGCGCACCCGTGAGCTGCGCCGCCGGCAGCTCGCGGTGCTGCTGGGCGGCCTGTCGACGGTGCCGGAGGCGGGCGAGCTGCCCGGCCCGGCGCCGGCCGCCGGGGAGTTCGACTGGCGGTGGCGACCCCGCGAGTGACAGGCGTCACACGGTAAGGTTGAGTGGAATACGCTCAACTCTGGTTGCGTCCAAGACAGTGGACAACGCCGATCCGGGGGAGCCCATGAACACCGAGAAACTCACCACCAAGAGCCGCGAGACCATCACCGGTGCCGTCTCCCTGGCCAACCAGCGTGGCCACGCGACCGTGGAGCCCTGGCACCTGCTGCTGTCCCTGCTCGACACCGAAGGCTCGACCGCCGCCGGTCTGCTGCGCGCCGTCGGGGCCGACCCCGCCGAGCTGCGCCGGGCCACCGATCGTGCGGTCGACGCCCTGCCGGCCGCGCGGGGCTCCAGCATCGCCGAGCCCACCCTGGCCCGCGAGTTCGTCAACGCCATCGGGGCCGCCGAGCAGATCGCCCGCCCGCTGGGTGACGAGTACACCTCCACCGAGCACCTGCTCGCCGGTCTGGCCCGGGTGGGCGGTGCCGTGTCGGCCGCGCTGAAGTCGGCCGGGGCCACCGAAGAGGCCCTGATCGCGGCCTTCCCGACCGTTCGGGGCGGAGACCGGCGGGTCACCACCGCCGACCCCGAGCAGACCTACCAGGCGCTCAGCAAGTACGGCGTCGACCTGACCGCCAGCGCCCGCGACGGCAAGATCGACCCGGTCATCGGCCGGGACTCCGAGATCCGCCGGGTCATCCAGGTGCTCTCCCGGCGTACGAAGAACAACCCCGTGCTGATCGGCGAGCCCGGCGTTGGCAAGACGGCCATCGTCGAGGGTCTCGCCCAGCGGATCGTGGCCGGTGACGTGCCGGAGTCGCTGCGCGACAAGAAGCTGGTCTCGCTGGATCTCGGGGCGATGGTTGCCGGCGCGCAGTACCGGGGCCAGTTCGAGGAGCGGCTGAAGTCCGTCCTGGAGGAGATCAAGAACTCCAACGGGCAGGTCATCACGTTCCTCGACGAGCTGCACACCGTCGTCGGCGCCGGCAAGGGTGAGGGCTCGATGGACGCCGGCAACATGCTCAAGCCGATGCTGGCGCGTGGTGAGCTGCGGATGGTCGGCGCCACCACGCTGGACGAGTACCGCGAGCACATCGAGAAGGACCCGGCGTTGGAGCGCCGCTTCCAGCCGGTGCTGGTGGGCGAGCCGACGATCGAGGACACGATCGGCATCCTGCGCGGGCTCAAGGAGCGCTACGAGGTGCACCACGGCGTACGGATCACCGACGCCGCGCTGGTCGCCGCCGCCACGCTCTCCGACCGGTACATCACCGACCGGTTCCTGCCGGACAAGGCGATCGACCTGGTCGACGAGTCCGCGTCCCGGCTCCGAATGGAGATCGACTCCCGGCCGGTCGAGGTGGACGAGATCGAGCGGGCCGTACGCCGGCTGGAGATCGAAGAGATGGCGCTGGCCAAGGAGCCCGACGCCGCCTCCGCCGAGCGGTTGGCCCGGTTGCGCCAGGAGTTGGCCGACAAGCGCGAGCAGCTCACCGTGCTCTCCGAGCGCTGGCAGACCGAGAAGAGCCACATCACCAAGCTCTCCACCGCGAAGGAGGAATTGGAGCGCCTGGGCGGCGAGGCCGAGCGGGCCGAGCGCGACGGCGAGCTGGAGCGCGCCGCCGAGCTGCGGTACGGGCGCATCCCGGCCCTCAAGGTCGAGCTGACGCAGGCCGAGGAGGAGCTGGCCCGGCTCCAGGCCGACGGCGCGATGCTCAAGGAGGAGGTCGGCTCGGACGACATCGCCGCGGTCGTCGCCTCCTGGACGGGCATCCCGGCGGGCCGGCTGCTGGAGGGCGAGACGGCCAAGCTGCTGCGGATGGAGGAGTCGCTCGGCAGCCGGGTGGTCGGCCAGGCCGAGGCCGTCGGCGCGGTCTCCGACGCCGTACGCCGGGCTCGGGCCGGTGTCGCCGACCCGGACCGTCCGACGGGCAGCTTCCTCTTCCTCGGACCGACCGGTGTCGGCAAGACCGAGTTGGCCAAGGCGCTCGCCGGGTTCCTCTTCGACGACGAGCGGGCGATGGTCCGCATCGACATGAGCGAGTACGGCGAGAAGCACTCCGTCGCCCGCCTCGTCGGTGCCCCGCCCGGCTACGTCGGCTACGAGGAGGGCGGCCAGCTCACCGAGGCCGTCCGCCGCCGGCCGTACTCGGTGATCCTGCTCGACGAGGTGGAGAAGGCGCACCCGGACGTCTTCGACGTGCTGCTCCAGGTGCTCGACGACGGTCGGCTCACCGACGGCCAGGGCCGGACGGTCGACTTCCGTAACGCCATCCTGATCCTCACCTCCAACCTCGGGTCGTCGGTGATCAGCGACCTGACGCTGGCCGAGGAGCAGCGCCGCGAGGGCGTCCTCGCCGTCGTCCGGTCGCACTTCAAGCCCGAGTTCCTCAACCGGCTCGACGACATCGTGGTGTTCGCGGCGTTGCGCGGGGACGATCTGCGCTCCATCGTGGACATCCAGCTCGACCGGATGCGAAGCCGTCTTGCGGACCGTCGGTTGGCGCTGGACATCACCGAGTCCGCCCGTGGGTGGCTGGCCGAGCACGGCTACGACCCGATCTACGGCGCCCGACCGCTGCGCCGCCTGGTGCAGACCGCCATCGGCGACCAGTTGGCCAAGGCCCTGCTCTCCGGAACCATCCGGGACGGCAACACGGTCAAGGTCGACCTCAACCCCGCCGGAAACGCCCTGACGGTCACCCCCGCCTGAGCCCCGCGATCAAGAGGTTTGCGTCATCGGGACGTCTTCCCATGACGCAAACCTCTTGATCAACAGGGTGAGAGGCGGGCCGGCGGGGAAAGGAGTGGGGCATGTTCGGGATGAGTAGGTGGGAGCGGGACCTTCGCGCGGCGGTCGACGAGCTGATGACCGCCGACACGCTGGCCTTCGGCGGTGTCGGGTTCGCCGGTGAGGTGCTGCCGGTGACCGAGGCGTACCACCGCGTCGAGGCAGCACTCGACGAGCACCCCGAGGAGGTACGCCGGCAACTCGACCACCTGCTGGCAGAGGGATCGCCCGCCGGCCGCGCGTACGCGGCGACGCTGCTGGAACGAGTCGACCCGGCCGCCGCCCAGGCGACCTGGACGTCGCTGCGCGACGACTCCACCGAGTTCACCACCTTCGTCGGCTGCGTCATGGGTCGCTCCACCCTCGGCGACTACGCCACGCAGCGACTCGCGGCGGCCTGACAATCGCCGCACACCCCCACGCGTTCCGCGGTCCGTCGTGGGTGGCTGAGCTTTCGGTCACGACGCGACTCATTTCGGTGCGCCAGGTTGTTACCGTCTGCGCCGACGTACCTGGGGAGGTGGTCGGGTGGACGGGTCGCTGGCGTCCCTGGTGGGGGCCGTTGTCGTACTCATGACGGTCGTGCTCGTGGCCGTCGTGCGCGCCCGGCGCCGGGCCGCGGCCGGGCCCACCGGCCTCCCGCCGACCCGCCGGCTGGCTCCGGGTGACCGCGTGCGGATCCGCCAGCGGGAGTACGTCGTGAGCGGCACCATCCGACTGGTCGAGGGGGGCTGGACGTGGGTGCAGCACCTCCTCGACGACGCCTCCGGCACGCCGCACCGGCTCTCTGTGGAGGGTGATGGTGGTCCCGAGCTGGAGCTGGTGCTCTGGACCGCCGAGCCCGGCGCGACAGTCACCCCCGGCGCGCCGACCATCGACCTCGGCGGGCGGCGGTACACCTGGGCCGAGACCGGGCAGGCGCGCTACACCTCCACCGGGGAGACCGGCCTGCCGGCGGCGGGGACGATGCGCTACCACGACTACGAGTCGGGCGGGCGTGACCGGCTCTCCTTCGAGGCGTACGGCGAAGAGGGCTGGCGGGTCGCGCGCGGTGACCTGCTAGATCCGGCCGACCTGGCGATCCGACCCGTCGACGACGCGCGCTGAGCGACCTCGCCGGGCGCGCCGCTTTCGGCACGGCATGCCGCAGTGGCCGGTTGCCGATACGGTGTGGGCCCAATCTAGGAAAGGAGAATCGTGGTCGACTCCCCGAGCACGCCGACCCGCCAACGGCCCTCCACCGTGACGATTTCCAGCTATCTGCTCTACCTGTTCCTGGCGTGCCAGGTGATCAGTCTCATCATCACCCTCTCCACCATCGGCAAGACCCGGGACGTGCTCCGCGACGCGTACGCGGGCAGTTCCGCCGACGGGGCGGAGCAGGTCGCGGACTTCTTCTTCGCCTTCGGCCTCGGCAGCGCGATCCTCGTGCTCCTGCTGGCCGTCGTGCTGGGCGTGCTGGCCATCTTCAACAACCAGGGTCGTAACGGCGCCCGGATCACCACCTGGATCGTCGGCGGCATCATGGTCTGCTGCACGGGTGGCACCCTGCTCAGCGGGGCGGCCGGCGGTTTCAACACCGGTGGGAGCGGCAGCGGCGACATGCCGAGCCCCGAAGAGGTCCAGCGCCGCCTCGACGAGGCGCTGCCGTCCTGGATCACCCCGGTCAGCCTCCTGCTCGGCGTGGTCAGCCTGCTCGCTCTGCTGGCGGCACTGATCCTGCTGGCCCTGCCGAAGTCCAACGAGTTCTTCCGCAAGCCCGCCGCCGCATGGGAGCCGCCGACCCCGGGCGCCAGCTACCCGGCCTACCCGCAGGCGTCCGGCCAGCCCGGCTACCCGCAGGCGTCCGGCCAGCCCGGCTACCCGTCGACTCCCGGTCAGCCGTCCAGCGGGGAGCCGGCCTACCCGTCGACTCCCGGCCAGGCGTCCGGGCCGGAGCAGCCGACCGCCCCGCCGGCCAACCCGTCCAGCTCGGACCGTCCGGACGACACGCCGCCGACGGACCGTCCCGACACGACCCCGCCGTCGACGAGTTGATCCACGGATAGGCACGACGCCGACGATCCCTCCGAGTAGGTTGCAACCCGACGCCTACCGGAGGGATCCGTCGTGTCGTACCCCGAACCGGCACCGCCCCGCCGGCCCGCCGTGGTCCCGGCGGCCACGGCCGTGCTGCTGCTGATGGCGGTCGGCGCGCTCGCGTACACCGCCGTCGACCTGGCGGTGCTGGGCCGGACGGTGGGGGAGTTCCGCGCCGTGGCGCGCAACACCTCGGCCAGCCCGCAGCAGATCGACGGTGTGGTGGCCCTGCTGCGCGCGTCGGCGGCGCTGACCGCGGTGGTCGCCGGGCTGTCCGCGCTCGTGCTCGCCGGACTGGCCCTCGGACTGTTGACGGGTCGACGGGGCGTACGCGTGGCCATCTGGGTGGTCTGCGGGCTCGGCCTGCTCGCGGGCTGTTGCAGCGTGGCGGTGCTCGTCGGCGAACGCGCCGCGCCGCTGCGGCTGGGGGCGGACGAGCGGGCCACCGCCGAGCTGTTGGGCCTGCTCTCGGACGCGTACCCGTCCTGGTGGATTCCGCTCAATGCCGGGCTTTCCGTCGGGCAGGCCCTCGGTTACCTTGTGGTAGCCGCGCTGCTGGCCCTGCCGGCGGCGAACGCCTGGTTCGGTCGACACCGCCGCACGGCACCGACCGCGCCGTCCGCGTTCCCGCCCGCGTCGCACCAACCCCCGCAGGCGCCGGCCACGCCCCCGTACCCGCCCAGGTGAGGACCGCCCGTGACGCTCGAATCCACGACCCCCGAGCGACGGGCCCTGATCACCGGCGCCACCGCCGGCATCGGCGCGGCGTTCGCCCGGCGCCTGGCGGCCGACGGCTGGCACCTGGTGCTGGTCGCCCGGGACGCGGATCGACTGGCCGCGATGGCCACGGAGCTGGGCGCCCGACACGGGCACGACGTCCAGACGCTGCCGGCGGACCTGTCCACCGATGACGGCTGCGCCACCGTCGAACAGCGGCTGGCGTCCGACGCTCCCGTTCACCTCCTGGTCAACAACGCCGGCATCAGCCTGAACAAGCCGTTCCTGCGCTCCACAGCGGAGGACGAGGCGCGGCTGCTCCGCCTCAATGTGCACGCCGTCATGCGATTGACACTGGCGGCGCTACGTCCGATGACCGAACGGCGCGATGGGGCAGTGATAAATGTCTCTTCAGTTGCTGGGTTTGGCGCGGTGATGCCCGGGTCGACCTACTCGGCCAGCAAGGCGTGGGTCACCAATTTCAGTGAGTCCGTGGGCCAGTCGGCCCGCCCTTTCGGCGTCCGGGTGATGGCTCTGTGCCCCGGTTACACCCGTACCGAATTCCACGAGCGGGCCGGCATCAACATGTCCAAAACGCCGAACTGGATGTGGCTGCGAGCCGAGGACGTCGTCGAAGAGGGCCTGCGTGACCTGCGCAAAGGCAAGTTGGTGAGTGTTCCGGCGTGGAAGTACAAGGTGGCCGTCGCCGGTCTGCGGCACGCGCCGCGCCGGCTACTCGAAGTGGTCTCGCGCGACACCCGCGGCCGGATCGGTCGCGAGGAACGCTGAGCCCTGGGCGCGTCGTCGCGCCGGAGACGCCGCCGTCGGTCGTTGGCGCACCGCGACCGAGCCAGTCGCTGAGCGTAGTCGGACATCGCCCGTCATCGGTGTCTCACCGCCCTGATTCGGCAGGCCCGTCCACACGGCGTTCAGAGTTGCGCAGTAACCTCTATCGCCATGGGGGACCACGACGACCTGCGCAAATTCATTACCGACCTGGCTGTGGTCCACGGACGGGTCACGTTGTCATCGGGGCGCGAGGCAGACTGGTACGTCGATCTGCGACGCGTCACGCTCCATCACCAGGCCGCTCCGTTGGTCGGTAAGGCGCTGCTCGACCTGACCGCCGACTGGGAGTACGACGCGGTCGGTGGCCTCACCCTGGGCGCGGACCCTGTCGCGCTCTCGATGCTGCACGCCGCCGCTGGAACCGGCCGCGCCTTGGACGCCTTCGTGGTGCGCAAGGCGGGCAAGGCACACGGTCTACAGCGACGGATCGAGGGACCGGAGGTGGCCGGCCGCCGGGTGTTGGCGGTGGAGGACACGTCCACAACGGGCGGAAGTGTGTTGACCGCCGTCGAGGCTCTTCGCGAGGCCGGAGCCGAAGTCGTGGGCGTGGCGGTTATTGTTGATCGAGGCGCCGGCGACGCGGTGCGAGCCGCCGGATTGCCGTACCGGGCGGCCTATACGTTGGCTGACCTCGGCCTTGTGGCGTAAAAGTCTGCCGATTCGTATCTGCTGATATGCAGGCGGATCGATGCTGCTGGTGGAAGGATGGAATACGTGGGAACTGCGTTGGCCGAAATGACTATGCCTCAGATCTCGCCGCTTGCCGGTGAGCCGATCGAACGTGCCGATGCCGAGCGTCTCGCGGGGGTCCTCAAGGCCCTTGCGGATCCCGCCCGGTTGCGGCTGCTCAGCCTGATCCAGTCGGCCCCCGAGGGCGAGGCGTGCGTCTGTGACCTGACCGCGCCGCTCGGCCTCTCCCAGCCGACGGTCAGTCACCACCTGCGTATCCTCACCGAGGCCGGCTTGCTGGAGCGGGAGAAGCGCGGTGTCTGGGCGTACTACCGGCTGGTCCCGAGCGCGATCGCGACGATCGCCGACCTGCTGACCCCGCCGCGTAAGCGGGCCACCAAGAAGGCCCGCTGACGTAAGGCGCTGCGCACCGTCTCGTACCCGGGGCGGTGTCCGGTGGCGAACCAGGGGTGGCGCCACCGGTAGCTGATACCTGCTCGTCCCCGGCCGCACCGCCGGAGGCCGGGTCCGACATGCCGACGGCCGACCCCCACACCAGGGGGCCGGCCGTCGTCGTACCCGGGATCAGCGCTGCTGACCGTTGCCGTGCCCCCCGCGACGGTCGTGCGGGTGCTCGTCGTGGTCGAACTTCTCACGCACCGCGTCCACGGCGCCCGCGGCGCTGGCCGCCGCGACGACCGCGACCGCCTCGCCCCGCTTGCGCGCCCGCCGGTCGCGGAGGAACTCGAAGAAGATCGGCAGCACCGAGATCAGGATGATCAGTGCGACCACCGGCAGGATGTAGTGGTCGATCTTATCGCCGATCGCCTTGTAGATCCGGTCGGCGAGCAGGTAGCCGATCAGCAGGATGCCGTCCACCCAGAGCACCCCGCCGACGATGTTCCACAGCAGGAACTGCCGGGCCGGCATGCCCAGCGCCCCGGCGACCGGGTTGAGGAACGTCCGCACGATCGGGATGAAACGCGCCAGCACCACGGCCTTGGCCGGGCCGAACTTCTGGAAGTAGTACTCGGCCTTCTCCACGTACTCCTTCTTGAAGAGCCGCGAGTTGGGCCGCTCGAACATCCGTCGGCCGTACCGCGCACCGAGCCAGTGCCCCAACTGCGCGCCGAGGATCGCGCAGATCGGTCCCCCGATCAGCAGACCGGCCAGCGAGAGGCGGGTTCCGTCGCCGAAGATAGCGTCCGCCACCGGCGAGGCGGCCACCCCGGCGAGGAACAGCAGCGAGTCGCCGGGGAAGAAGAAGCCCACCAGCAGGCCGGTCTCGGCGAAGAGGATCACCCAGACGCCGACCAGCCCGAAGGTCTGCAACAGGTCCTTGGGATCGAGCGGGTTCAGGGCGACGCTCTCCGTGAGAGCGCGGGTCTTCTCAGCTGTGTCCACGGCCACAAAGGGTACCGAAGCCCGCAGTCCGGGCCGCGCCGGACCGGTGCTCACCACCCGGTTGCCGGATACGACGGTGCCCCGCCGACCAGCGTGGTCGACGGGGCACCGGTACCGCTGGGATGGATCAGGCGACGAAGCGGGTCCGGCGGCGCTTGGCCACCAGGTAGCCGCCGACGCCCGCGGCGAGCAGCAGCGCGCCGAGGCCGGCGAGCAGGCCGGTCGACTGACCGGTGATCGGCAGCGAGCCACCGTCACCGTTGCCGCCACCCTCGCCGCTGGACGAGGCCGGGTTGATCACGATCGTCGCCGTGTTGTTGCCCTTGTTCGGGTCACCGGCGAGCACGGTGGTGACAGCACCCGAGGCGTTCGCGTCGACCTTGTCGATCCGAAGTCGGAACTCGTACGTGGTCACGTCGTCCGGCCAGGTCTCGAGGCTCAGGCACGCGTACTCCTTCGCGCCCGGCTCACCCCAGGCCGCGTCCCACGGGTCCCACGCGGTGCCCGGCTTGAACGGCACGCAGTTGGGGTCGACCTCTACCGCCGTGGTGCCGGCCGGAACGGTCACCCGAACCGGCAGGTCCTCCATCCCGAGGTCCGGCGTGCCCTGGCCGATGTACTCCAGCACCGCCGGCCCCAGGTTGGTGAAGCTCGGCGCGACGGTGACCACGTCGCCCTTCTTGCCACTTGCGGTCGCGCCCTTGGCCGCGAGGTCAGCCGAAGTGTTGCCGGTTACCCGAACGCTCCCGATGGTGACGTCGTTCGACACGTCGACGTCGGTCTGCGGCACCCGTGCTGCCTGCATCGACTGCTCGACCAGGCGGAGCTTGTCGCCGTTGCCGGGCTTGAAGTCCTCCATGGGCGAGTCCTTGGACGCCAGGTCCCAGTCGTCAGTGGTCCACCAGGACAGCGCCACTGAGAAGGTCGCACGGGTGCGTGCCTTCGCGCTCACCTTGATCGGCATGCCGTTCGAGAGCTTGTACGACTTGCCCGGCTCGATCTTCGTGTCGAACGCGCAGACGGCGACCATGCCCCACTCGTCGGACCTGCAGTTCGAGTGGTCGCCGCCGTAGGCGGCGAGTTCCTGGGCCTGCAACACGAGAACGGCGCCATCGATGGCGGTCTCGCCGGTGTTACGAACGACACCCGGCAGTCCTGCCGTGGTGCCCGGGGCGCCGCTGGCCTCGACGGTCGGGTCGCCCGCCAGGTCGACGCCCTCGGCGATGGTGACGCCTGCCGTCGCCTTGGCGGTCTTGCCCCCGGAGGTGATGCTGATCGCCAGGGATCCCTGCTGCCCCGGCTTCGCGTCGTCCTTACCCGAGACCGTGTAGTCGAACCACGGCGGCATGCCGTCCTCGGTTTCGCTCTCGCAGTGCAGCTTCGTCGGCGAGACGTCGCAGGTCCAGCCCCACATCGGCTCCACGATGGCGAAGTCCGCGACTGCGGAGAGGTCGACGTCCACCGAGGTCTCGCCGAACGTCGGCTCGGACTCGTCATCGGTCGGCCGGGCGTAGAGGTAGCCGGACGTGGAATGACCCGGTGCCACGAGCACGTCATGCGTGGCGATATCGAAACGGGCCTCGTCGGCGAGGGCCGGGCTGGCGGAGGCGGCGACGAACGCGCCTGCGACGCCCAGTCCGGCGAGCCAGCGCCGGCTGGAGTGGGTGAGCATGAGGGGGATTCCTCCAGTAGGGGGATTCAGGTGCAGCCTGTGGATCTTAAGGAACCGCTAAGGTTCGGCGTCGTCCCTGATCACCGCCTGGTCAGCAGGACGAACCGAAAGGCTGATCACCGCCACCGCAATGTTCAGCGCGTCCGCTCCCGTCAACTGAAGCAGGAACCCGGGAGGTGCAGTGACGTACGAGGAGTTCGCGGACACGCGGCTTGCCCCGCTGCTGCGGTACGCGGTGATGCTCACCGGTGATCCGCACCAGGCGCAGGATCTGGTGCAGGAGACGATGGTCCGGGTCCAACTGAACTGGCGGCGGGTCGCCCGCGCGGACTCGCCCGAGCGGTACGTGCGCCGCATGCTCACCAACCAGTACGTCGACTGGAAGCGCGGCTCGTGGATGCGTCGGGTACTGCTGCGCGGGGAGCCCGACGAGTCCCTGCCGGCGTCCGCCGACCACGCCCAGTCCGCCGTGGACCGGGACCAGATCTGGACCTGGCTGTCCCGGCTGCCGCGCCGGCAGCGCGCCACCCTCGTGCTGCGTTACTACGAGGATCTGCCCGACGCCGAGATCGCCGACATCCTCGGCTGTGCCGTCGGGACCGTCCGTTCGTCCATCTCCCGGGCCCTTGCCACGCTCCGGGCCGAGTACGTGGAGGTTCCCTCATGATCGAGGATGACCTGCGTGCCGCCTTCGCCCGGCACGAGCCGCTGACCCCGCCGACCGGCCCGCTGCGCGCGGCGATCGACCGCCTGACCATCCGCCGTCGCCGTCGGCGTCGCCGCTGGCAGGCCGGTGGTGTCGCGTTGGCGCTGCTCGGGGTGCTGGGGATCGGGGTGCCGCTGCTGACTCCGGAGCGCGGGGGGCCGCCGCCGGCCGCCGAACTGCTCGGTGAGTCCGCTCGACCGGTGCCAACCGGCGCGCTGAACATCCTGCTGCTCGGCATCGACGGCGACGGGCCGGCGGCGACGCGGGCCGACGCGGTGCTGTTGGTGCACATCCCGGCCGACCGCAGTCGCCCGTACCTGGTGTCGCTGCCCCGCGACCTGGGCGTGTCGATCCCGGGCCACGGCACCGACAAGCTGAACGCCGCTTTTCCGGCCGGCGTCGGGTCGACCCGGCCGGAGATGACCAAGGGGTACGAGTTGACCCGGCGCACGGTGGCCGAGCTGACCGGGGTACGGGTGGATGCCGGCGTGGTGCTGACGTACCGCACCGTGAGCGCGCTGACCGACGCCGTGGGCGGTGTGCCGGTCTGCCTGAGCGAGCGGGTGCGATCCGTGCACACCCGGCGGGTCTTCCCGGCCGGCTGCCAACGTCTCGACGGCGCCGCGTCGGTCGACCTGCTCCGCCAGCGCTACGGTCTGCCCGCGGGGAGCCAGGACCGGGACCGCAACGCCCGTCTCTTCGCCGCCGGTCTCGTCCGCCAGACCACCGACCGGGGCGCACTCACCGATCCGGTACGCCTCGCCAGACTGCTGGCCGCCGTCGGCCCGGACCTCGTGGTGTCACCCGACCGGGCGGCCGTGCTGGACCTGCTGCGGCTCGTGCCCACGCTGCGGTCGGTCGAGCCGGTCGGGCTCGGTCTGCCGGTGGCCCTGCCGAGCGCGAGGGACCGCTCGCTGCGGGCCGACCCGACGTTCGTGCCGGATTTCCTGAAGGCGCTGCGGGAGGACCGCCTCGGCGACTGGGCGGCCCGTCACCCGACGTTGGTCGACCAAGCCCGGTGACTCCGTGGACTGCGACGGCACCCCACCGCCAAGGGGACGAACGACGGCGGGGTGCCGGTCAGGCGGGGTCGGTCAGGCGACGAAGTGGCTGCTGCGACGTCGGGCGATCAGGTACGCGCCGAGGCCGGCGGCGAGCAGCAGACCACCGAGGCTGGCGAGCAGGCTCGTGGGGGTGCCGGTGATGGGCAGCGAACCACCGCCACCGCTGCCTCCGTCACCGCTGCCGCCGCCCTGGCCCGGGTTGACCAGGATCGTGGCCCGGTCGTTGGCCGGCTTGATGTCGCCCCTGAAGCCCCCGCCGGCGGGACACTCACACGGCGCGTTGACCCATACCGTGCCCTTGGCGTTGGGGACGACCCTGTCGATACGTAGGCGGAACTCCACGGTGTAGGTCTCGCCCGCCACCAGGAGCATTTCCGATGCGCACTGGTACGTGCGGGTGCCCGGCCGCAGTTCGCAACTGTCGGGGACTCCGACGGCTGTGGTGCCGGGCGGCAGCTCGACGACTGTGTGTGTGGCGGCCTCGTATTCCTCGCTCACGTTGTCGAGCGTCGCCGGGCCGTTGTTCCGGAAACCGACGGTGGCCGTGACGACAGCGCCAGACCTGCCCTTGAGCGTGGCGCCGATCGCCGCGAGGTCGGTGCCGTTCCTGCCGGTGACCTTGATGATCCAGCCGGTGTGGTCGTAGCCCGGGCCGACGTCGGTCTGGTCGGCCTGCCGCATCCCGCTGGGTGCCCCGGTCAGGGTCAGCTTCGGGCCGCTGCCACGCGCGCCCTCTCGCGCGCCAACGGCTTCGCGAACCCGGGTCAGGTCCGCAAAGTCGGCAACGGTCATGAACTGGGCATAGCCGGACAGGTTGCTCGGGGCGTAGGTGTCCCTGGCGAGTTCGAGGTTCAACGTGGTGGCGAGCCCCTCGCCCGCCGGGATCTCCTGGTCGAACTGGCAGGAGACCAGGTGGTCGTCGGAGTACAGGCAGTTGCTGAACCGATCCTTGGTCCGGATCGCGTACGGAAGGTCGAAGACCGCGACGAAGCCCGTGACGGTCTCGTCGCCGACGTTGGACACGGCCAGCGGCACCGAAACCTTCCCGCCCGGCTTCGAGGAAGGGTAGGTGAACGGCCCGCCGGCCAGGTCGACGCCCTCGCCGATGCGGACCCGCGAGGTGTAGCTGCCCTGCCGCCCGCCCGCTGCCTCGAAGCTGATCACCACGTCGCCGGAGTCGCCGAGCTGCGCGTCCTGAGTGGCGGTCAGGGCCACCCGTTTGGTAGCGCCTCGGTAGATCCCGCTGCCGAGCGGCGGCACCTCGTTCAGGGTGACGCCGAAGGACTCCGCGCAGACGAGAACGCCCGGCTCCGGTGTGGCGCACTCCTGCTGGTCAAAGGGGCCAATAGTGATCTTGTTGGCCAGTGAGCGGTAGTCGTACCGCACGGCGACGTCGCTGAGGCTCGTCGCCTCGTCGGCGTACAGAAACAGGCTTCTGACCTTCTCCGAGCCGCCGGCCAGGGTGGAGTCCTGGAAGTACGGCTCGATCGTTGCCGCGGCGACGGCGGGGGTTGCCGAGGCAACGATCAACGCTCCTGCGGCACCCAGCCCCGCCAGCCAGCGGATCGATTGCTTGAGCATGGGGGTCCTCCCGATGAGACAGTGGTGGCGCTCGCCCAACCTAGGGAGACCCCGACACTTTCGGTGACCCGGTGCTATCGATATTTGTCGAACGAACCGAACGGCTGGACACCTCTGCCCCAACGGACAACGGTCGTGGGGCAGGTCAGCGGTAGTCGTCCTCATCCCCGGTGACCACCCGGGCCTGCTCCATGGCGTCCCAGTCGTCGACCTCCATGCCGCGGTGTGGCTCGCCGTCGACGTAGGCGGGGTCGACCGAGGTGGCCTGCTCGACCGCGTCGGCCGGCTCCGCCTCCGGATCGCGTTCGTCCGCGGCGAGGTGGTCGCCGGGGGTGAAGTCCTCATCGGGCTGACCCATCGTCCCTCCCGGGGTCTCGGGGCACGGCTCCCACCACCGTACGGGCTGCGGCCACTCCGCGCCGGCAAGCCGAGTCGGCCGAATCACCCCGGGACGGCGGGAGCCGGTGCCAGGATGGTGCCGTGGGCTTCCTCATCCGACTGGCGATCACCGCGGTCGCGCTGTGGGTGACCACGCTGATCGTGCCCGGGGTGGACGTGCACGGCCGTTCGGGTGGCAACACCGTGCTCACGCTGATCGTGGTGGCGCTCATCTTCGGTGTGATCAACGCCGTACTCAAGCCGATCATCCGGGTGGTCGGCTGTGTGTTCTACCTGCTCACCCTCGGCCTGTTCGCCCTGGTGGTGAACGCGCTGCTCTTCCTGCTCACCGACCGGATCGCGCGCGGGCTCGACCTGCCGTTCCAGGTGGACGGCTTCTGGGCGGCGTTCTGGGGAGCGATCGTGATGACCGTGGTCACCTGGCTGATCAGCGTCATCGTGCCGGACCGTCTGGACACCCGGTGAGCGGCTGACACCCCCTCGGTTGGTCCTGCGCACCTCACCTGCGGGATACTGCCGGGCGGAGGACAGCGCGGTCCGGCGCACAGACGAACAACAGCGGCCAGCACGGCCGAGAGTGGTAAGTAAGGAGCACATCACATGCCCATCGCTTCCCCCGAGGCCTACGCGGAGATGCTGGACCGCGCCAAGGCTGGCCGGTACGCGTACCCCGCGATCAACGTGACCTCCTCCCAGACGCTGAACGCGGCGCTCAAGGGCTTCGCCGACGCGGAGAGCGACGGCATCATCCAGGTCTCCACCGGTGGCGCGGAGTACCTGTCCGGTCCCTCGATCAAGGACATGGTCACCGGCGCGGTGGCGTTCGCCGCGTACGCGCACGAGGTGGCCAAGAAGTACTCGGTGAACATCGCCCTGCACACCGACCACTGCCCGAAGGACAAGCTGGACAAGTTCGTGCGTCCGCTGATGGCCATCTCGCAGGAGCGGGTCAAGCGCGGCGAGGAGCCGCTGTACCAGTCGCACATGTGGGACGGCTCGGCCGTGCCGGTCGCCGAGAACCTGCAGATCGCTTCCCAGCTCCTCGACGAGGCCGCCAAGGCCAAGATCGTCCTGGAGATCGAGGTCGGCGTCGTCGGTGGTGAGGAGGATGGCGTCGAGAACGCCATCAACGACAAGCTCTACACCACCACCGAGGACGGCCTGGCCATGGTCGAGGCGCTCGGCCTCGGCGAGAAGGGCCGCTACATGGCGGCGCTGACCTTCGGCAACGTGCACGGCGTCTACAAGCCGGGCAACGTCAAGCTCCGCCCCGAGATCCTGAACCAGATCCAGGAGGCGGTCGGTACCAAGTACGGCAAGGAGAAGCCGCTGAGCCTGGTGTTCCACGGCGGCTCGGGCTCCCTGCTCAGCGAGATCCGTGAGGCGCTGGACTACGGCGTGGTGAAGATGAACATCGACACCGACACCCAGTACGCCTTCACCCGGCCCGTCGCCGACCACATGCTGCGCAACTACGACGGCGTGCTGAAGATCGACGGCGAGGTCGGCAACAAGAAGCAGTACGACCCGCGCGCCTGGGGCAAGGCCGCCGAGGCCGGCCTGGCCGCCCGCGTCGTCGAGGCGTGCGAGCACCTGCGCTCCACCGGCACCACGATGACCAAGTAGTTGCTTGAAAGGAAGGGCCCCTTATTAACAGACGTCTGTTAATAAGGGGCCCTTCCTTTCAAGCGGTCAGCAGGCGGACGGCCTCGCGGACGTCGTCGGTGAGGTGGATCGTCGACGACAGGTCACCGAACGGCGAGGCGGCCAGCAGCGGGCGCAGCAGCGCCTCCACCGGCAGCTCCCGCGTCCAGTAGTCACGGTCCAGGAAGATGTACGCGCCGCTGGCCCCGTCGGTGCCGTAGTAGGTCTTGGTGGCCGCCTGGAACACCTCCTGCACCGTGCCCGCCCGCCCCGGCGCGAACACGATCCCGCCCCGGGCGAGGCGCAGGATGGTGTCCTCCCGGATCGCGTTCGAGAAGTACTTCGCGATCCGCCCCGCGAACAGATTCGCCGGCTCGTGCCCGTACAACCAGGTCGGGATGGCCAGCCCGCCGGCCCGCGCCCAACCGAGGTCGTCGCCCCGCTGGCGGGGTACGCCCGCGTACCGCTGCCGGATCGTCAACGCCACCGCCGTGTACCGGTGGTGGTCGGTGAAGTCGGGCGCGGTGGCCAGCAGGTCGATCGCCGCGGTCAGGTCCGCCGCCGGTCGGTCCGCCAGGAAGGCGCCGAGATTCGCGGCCTCCATCACCCCGGGGCCGCCGCCGGTCACCACCAGCCGGTCGGCCCGCGCCAGCTCCCACCCCAGCACCGCCGCCATCCGGTACGCGGGACTGCCGCGCCGCACCGCGTGACCGCCCATGATGCCCACCACCGACTGTGACCCGTGCGCGGCCAACCAGGCCCGGGTGGCGTCACCCAGCGCGTTGTCCACGCCGTGGTCGTGCAGCCGCTGGCCGAGCGCCTCCTTCACGTCCGGCAGCGCGCCGCCGTGTGCCCGGTAGTGCTCGTACACCCGGGTGTCGTACATCCCGGCGAACCCGCCCTCGACGAACCCGGCGGCAAGGTCGTCCGGGGTGTAGAGGTGCGCCGGCTGGGTCGGGTACGGCAGCCCGGAGAACGGCGGCACCACGTTCGCGCCGCGCCGGACCAGGTCGGCGCCGACCTCCCGGGAGGCGAACCGGCAGCCGACGAAGAGGGCGCCGGTGACCTCGATGCCGGTCAGGTCGGGCACCGGGGCGAGGTCGAGGCGTAGCCCCTGCACGGTCAGCCCGGTCAGCCGGCCGGTGACCAGTTGCCGGTCGAATTCGTCCCGGGTCTGGATCTCGTCGGCGTGCAGGTGCGGTTCGATGACGTCGGTGGGTGGTGGGGTCGGCACCGGGCCATCCTGCCCCTTCGGCGGGGTCGGCCAAACCCCGGATGGCCCCGGGACGCGACAGGAGCCCGGCGGTCGTGGCCACCGGGCTCCTGCGTAACCGGGTCCTGGGGAGGCTCCGGACCATTAGTTGTAGTGGAAAACACCTGGCGGCGGCATAGGCCGCAGGCGTGATGAACTCCTCAGCCGTTCAGCGGGACGCGTCCGCCGACCCGCTCGCATGTCGCCCTGTCCAGCGGGTTGAATGGGGCGATGCAGAACCTTTTGCCGGAGCCACCGGCCACCCTCCTGCCCGCGAACGACGAGGCCGACGCCGCCTTGGCCGCTGCCCAGGAGGCCGGCACCGACGAGGCGTACGCCGAGGTCGCGGCCCGCTTCCCGACCTTCAGCGCAGCGTGGGGCGCGCTCGCCGCCCGGGCGTTCGCGACCGGCGCGGTGGTGACGGGCTACGCGTACGCGCGCACCGGCTACCACCGTGGCCTGGACCAGCTCCGCCGCAACGGCTGGAAGGGCCACGGGCCGGTGCCGTGGTCCCACGAGCCCAACCGGGGCTTCCTGCGCTGCCTGTACGTGCTCTCCCGCGCCGCCGACGAGATCGGCGAGGCCGACGAGGCGGCCCGCTGCGCCCAGTTCCTGCGCGACTGCGACCCGGCAGCGGCGGACGCGCTGGCCAGCAACTGACCTCATTCCGACGGCCGGCCCGACACCGGGCCGGCCGTCGGCTGCTCAGAGCCCTTCGGCGACCGCTGCGGCGATCTTCAGCCAGGCGTCCCGGGTGGCCGCGGAGAGACCGCCGTACCGGATCGGCTCGCCGCTGTCGATGAGCCGCTCGTACGGCGCCAGCAGCACCGCCCTGGTACGAGCCGCGAAGTGCTCCTGAATGGCCGGCAGGTCGATCTCCTTGCGGGACGGTGGCATCGACACCACCGTCACCGCCTGCCGGACCAGCCGCTGCCGGCCGCTCTGCTCGAGGTGGTCGAGCATCCGGGCGGCGGTCTCCGCCGAGTCGTTACGGGCGGACATGGTGACCACGAGCTGGTCGGTGGCGTCCATCGACGCCTGCCAGTTCTGCGCCCGTACGTTGTTCCCCGTGTCCACGAAGATCAGCTTGTAGAACCGGCTGACCACCTCGCGGATCTCGGCGAACGCGGCTGCGGTCAGCATTTCGCCGCCGGTGGCCGACTCGTCCGAGGCGAGCACGTCGAACATGCCCTCGCCCTGCGACCGCACGTACTGCGACAGGTCGCCGACCCGCCCGTGCGCGCCCTGGAACTGCCCGAGGTCACGCAGCATGTCGCGCACCGTGCGGGCGTGGAAGTCCTGCTGGGCGCGCATCCCGAGGGTGCCCTGGGTCTCGTTGTTGTCCCAGGCCAGCACGTAGCCGCCGCGCTTCTGACCGAACGTCATGGCGAGCAGCAGGATGGCCACCGTCTTACCGGCGCCGCCCTTCGGGTTGACCACGGTCACCTGCCGCAGCCCGCCGAAGTTGCGGCGCACCATTTCGATGTCCCGCTTGAGCTCCTGCTCGTGCCGGCCCGGAGAGAGCCGGAGCAGGCCCATCTTGTTGACCACCGCCCGTACGCCCATGGTGGCCACCGGGTCGGCGGGCCGGACCTGCCGACGGCGGGCGAAATCCTCCGCCGTCGGCGCGGCCGTGGTCTCCGGCGTCCACGTGGCGTCCGGGTAGCCCGTGGCCGGCACCCGCGCCACCGGGTCGGTCTCCTGGTACTGCTGCGGCGGGACCGGTGGAGCCGCCGCCGCGCCCTGCTGCCAGGGCGGCGGATACCAGCCCGGCGACGGGGGGAACGGCCCCGGCGGCGGGGTCGGCACGGCGTCCTGCTGCGGTGGCTCCGCCGGGCCGGCCTGGCCAGGAATCGCCGCCTGGCCGCCGTAGACCTGCCCCGCGTACGTCTGCCCCGCCGCGCCGCCGCTGTCGACGGCGGGTGTCGGGGGTGGCGGAACCGGCGGGGTGGGGATCGGTGGCGGCGGAATGTCGACCTGCTCCGGTGCCGATGGGGTCGGGCTGGCCGGTCGCTGCGGTGGATACGCCCAGGGTGACTCGGCCGCGGGCCGAGCCGCCCCGACGGCAGGCGTGGTCTCCCCGCCACCCTGCGACACCGGTTCCGCTGCCGGCCCTGCGGCCTGGCCGGCCGTGCCGGGGTCCGCCGTTGCCGCGCCGGCTGCGGGCTGCCCTGCTGCGGGTGGCGCTGTTGCTCCGGGGCTTGCGGTGGCCGCACCGTCGGCGGGCGCGGCCACGACCGGCGGGCGATCCAGGGAGAACGGTAGGTCCAGGTCGACGCCACCCGACGCGCCCGATTGGCCGGGGGTCGGGACGGCGGCGGTGGCCGCCGGGTTCGGCGTGGCGCCCTCGGCGGTCGGCGTGCCGGTGGACGACGGCGACGAGTCGTTGCCGGCCCCGATGAGCCCGCCCACGGCGGGCGGCAGCGGTGGCGTCGGCGGTGCGGGCAGCGCCGGAGGAGCGGGCGACGTCGTCGACGCGGCCGGCGGGTCGGCCGGAGGCCAGCTCGGTTGCGCCGGCGCCCAGCCCGTGCCCGGCCCGCCCGGCCCGTTCGCGCCCCAGCCCGTCGGTGGCGGCACCGCCCCGGTCAGCGACGGATAGTCCGACGGCGACGGCGGCGGCAGGGCCGCCGCGCCCGGCTGCCCGGGGACGCCAGGACGGCCGACCGACGGCGCCGTGATCGGCGGTGCGGCGACCGGCGGTGACACGGCCGCAGGCGCGGACTGCGACGGGGCGACCCGCTGCTCGGCGACCGCCGCCCACGGCGGTACCACCTCTGCGCCCTGCTCGGCCGGATCCGGCGGCCACAGTGGTTCGATGTCCCGCTCCGGCACCGGCTGCTGGCCGGGCACCTGCGCCCGGTCGGCGTTCTTGTCCATTACGGTTCCTCCCCAGTCCTCCTGCGAGGATAGGCCCACCGGCCGACCGGGGCCGGTCGGCGAAACGGGGGTCAGACCACCCAGACCGCCCAGGCACCCGGTTCGACCCACCACGAGCGCTTGCGGGTCAGCTCACCCTCGACGCCGTCGTCGAGGTAGGGCACCTTTCCCTCGCGGGGCAGCACCGACACCGCCCGTCCGCGAGCCCGCCGCACTTCGAGGCGTACCCGCTTGCGACCCCACGTCGACCTGACGACTACCGGAACGGCCACCGCGACCTCGACCTGGCCGTCCGCCGGGTCCGGCGCGGCCAGCAACGTCACGTCCTCGAGCGACGCGTACCCGCCGGCGTTGCCGACCGCGCAGGCCAGCAACGGTTCGTCACCGTTCGTGAGGACGGTGTCGTCGACCTCCACCCGGGCCCGCCAGTGCAGCGGCCGACCCGCGTCGTCGGCGGCCCCGAACAGCGCGCCGTCCAGGGTCACCGAGCCGCCGTCATTGCGCAGCAGATCCAGCCGACGCGGCGTGCCGTCGAGCACCGCGGCCGCCACGGCCGCCGGGTCGCGGGGCAACCCGAACTGCGCGGCCAGGTCCCGCTGGGCGCCGCCGCGCGCCGGGTCGAGCGGGAGTACGGCGACCGGCGGCAGGTCGGGCAGGGTCCGGTCGTCACGCAGGTCCGCCGGGCGACGGCTCGGCGCTGGCGCGTACCGCCGAACGAGCCGGCGCAGCACGGCGCGCAACTGACCGTCGCTGGCCGTGGCGACGACCAGCCGGGTCTTGCCGTCCGCGTCCGGCCAGGTGAGGCCGTCCGGACGGGCCGGGCCGTCGAGCTGCGCGAGTACGGCGTCGATCTCCGCGTCCGAGCGGGCGGTGACCATCTGCACCCGGGCACCCCGGGCGGTCAGCGCGTCGGCGCAGGCCAGCACCGGCACCCGGGGCCGATCGGTGGCGCAACTGTCGGCGTCACCCGGCGTCGGTCCGGTTCCGTCGACGCCCGCGCCGGTCGCGTCCGCGCCGCCGCAGCAGGCCTCGCCGCTGCCGCACCCGCCGGAAGCGTCCCGCTCCGACGAAAGGGTGAGCAGCACCACGTCGTACACCGAAGGAGCCTCCCGCCTCTCGACGCGACCCCTGCCGGTCGCGCCGTCACTACTTGTTAACCTGACACCCCGGGCTCGCCAACCGGTCGCCATCTGGCACCCGAGCCTTCTGGAGGCGGAAGAGATGCCAGCGATCGTGCTCATCGGCGCTCAGTGGGGCGACGAGGGCAAGGGCAAGGTTACCGACCTGCTGGGTGAGCGGGTCGACTACGTCGTGCGCTACTCCGGCGGCAACAACGCCGGGCACACGGTGATCACCCCGGACGGCCAGAAGTACGCGCTCCACCTGATGCCCTCCGGGGCGCTCTCGCCGAGCGCGATGATCGTCATCGGCAACGGCGTGGTCGTCGACCCGAAGGTGCTCCTCGCCGAGATCGACGGTCTCGCCGAGCGTGGCGTGGACGTGTCCCGGCTGCGGATCTCCGGTGACGCGCACCTCATCATGCCGCACCACCGGGCACTGGACCGGGTCGTCGAGCGGTACCTCGGCTCGTCCCGGATCGGCACCACCGGTCGGGGCATCGGCCCCGCGTACGGCGACAAGGTCGCCCGGATGGGCATCCGACTCCAGGACCTGCTCGACCCGGGCATCCTGCGCAAGAAGCTGGAACTCGCACTGCGCGAGAAGAACCAGATGCTGTTCAAGGTCTACAACCGCAAGGCGATCGACCTCGAGGCCACCGTCGACGAGTACCTGGAGTACGCGGAGCGGCTCAAGCCGTACATCGCCGAGACGCGGGCGATGCTCTGGGACGCGCTGGACCGGGGCGAGACGGTGCTGTTGGAGGGCGCGCAGGCCACCATGCTGGACATGGACCACGGCACGTACCCCTTCGTGACCTCGTCCAACCCGACGGCCGGTGGCGCCTGCGTGGGCGCCGGCATCCCGCCGACCGCGATCAACCAGGTGATCGCGGTGAGCAAGGCGTACACCACCCGGGTCGGCTCGGGGCCGTTCCCGACCGAGCTGTTCGACGCCAACGGCGCGCACCTGCGCAAGATCGGCGCGGAGTACGGCACCACCACCGGCCGGGAGCGCCGGTGCGGGTGGTTCGACGCGGTGGTGGCCCGGTACGCCTGCCGCCTCAACGGCGTCACCGACCTGGTCATCACCAAGCTGGACGTGCTCACCGGGCTGCCGAAGGTGCCGATCTGCGTCGGCTACGAGATCAACGGCAAGCGGGTCGACGACATGCCGATGAGCCAGACGGACTTCCACCACGCCACGCCGGTGTACGAGGAGTTGGACGGGTGGTGGGAGGACATCACCAAGGCCCGCACCCCCGAAGACCTGCCGGAGAACGCCCGTCGCTACATCGCCCGCGTAGAGGAACTCTGCAACACGAGGGTGAGCGTCATCGGCGTAGGCCCAGGCCGAGACGAAAACGTACTCCAACACCCCCTCCTCCCCTAACCCCCAAACCCCACCCCACCCCACCCATTCGCCTCGGTGATCAAGAGGTTCGCGTCAGGAATC
Organism: Micromonospora sp. NPDC049662; assembly: GCF_040675055.1. Lineage (NCBI taxonomy): Bacteria > Bacillati > Actinomycetota > Actinomycetes > Micromonosporales > Micromonosporaceae > Micromonospora > Micromonospora sp. NPDC049662. The sequence goes on along the minus strand of NZ_JBFAOC010000004.1, from coordinate 1,098 downwards.
GGCGCGAATTTGACGCGAACCTCTTGATCGACGGGAACAAGCCGTCTGGGTTTTCCACAGGGAACTGGGGTTATCCACAGGGGCTTGGGTGCGGGTGTGGCGGTGGGCAGGGTGTGGGGGTGGGACCACACCAGGTGCTTCGTGATGTAGCGGCCGGGCAGGACGGGATCGTCACCCTGGCCCAGGCCCTGCGCGCCGGTCTGACGAGAGACCAGGTCCGACAGTTGTGTCGGTCCGGCAGGTGGCAGGGGCTCCTGCGTGGGTGCTACGTCCCGGAGGCAGCGTCGTCCGATTCGACGCTGCGACGCGCCCGCATCCGGGCAGCGACCGCGAGCCTCGGGCCGGCTGCCTTCGCGGTCCTCGACACGGCGCTCGAGATGTACGGCATCGCCGGCCTGCGGCGGACGTCACAGGTGCACGTATCGGTGCCGGTCGACAGGCCCCGGCCTCAGCGCGCGCTGGCGCCCTGGTTGGTCGTACACCAGGTCACCGTGGGTCCCGGCGAGATAGCAACGGTCGCGGGTGTCCGCGCGACCGCTCCGCTTCGCACGATTTCGGACGTCATTCTGCGTGCTGATCGATACTCGGCAGTCTCCGTCCTCGATTCGGCGCTCTGCCAGGGGCTCGTCACGCCGGACGACCTCGACGTGATCCCGCGTCTGATCCGGGGTCGGCGGGGTGCGGTCGCGGCACGACCCTGGCTGGCGGAAGCAGACGGCCGTGCACAGTCGCCCCTGGAAACGCGTACCCGGCTGCGATGTGTCGACGGTGGGGTGCCGCCGGACGCCTTGCAGTTGGAGGTACGCGACGACGACGGCTACCTGCTCGGCATCGGTGACCTCGGTGGCGCGCGCCGAGGGTGATAGCGGAAGCCGACGGTCGCAGCGCCCATGACACCCCGGAGGCGGCCTTCGCTGACCGCCACCGTCAGAATCGCCTGGTCAACGCCGGCTGGACGATCCTCCGTTTCACCTGGCAGGACACCCTGCGCCCCGACTACATCCCCTGGACCGTCCGCCGGGCGATCACGAAAAACCAGGACCAACGCCGGTGATCAAGAGGTTTGCGTCAAATCCGCGCCCCTTCCTGACGCAAACC